>CALJIU010000193.1 GCA_937974055.1 uncultured Neomegalonema sp.
ATGAAGTCACAAACCAAAGTCGTCGTCATCGGCGGCGGCATCGCCGGGTGCTCGACCCTCTACCACCTGACGCAGGAGGGCTGCACCGATGTCATGCTGCTCGAACGCGACGAGCTGACCTCCGGCACCACATGGCATTCGGCGGCGCAGGTCACGAATTTCGGCATGAACCAGACGATGGTGGGCCTCAAATCCCACTCCATCGCGCTGTATAAGGAACTGCGCGACGACCCCGATTACCCCGTCGGCTATCGCCACGGGGACGGCGGAATCCGGCTCGCCAACACCGAGGCGCAGATGGACGGCTACCGCCATTTCGCCTCGATGGCACGCGGCATGGGTGTCGAATACGAGGTGATCGACGCCGCCGAATGCGCCCGCCGCCACCCCCTCATCTCCACCGATAACCTGCTCGGCGGATTGTGGGACGGCGAGGACGGCGATATCGACCCAGCCCAGCTTTGCCAAGCCCTCGCCCGCCGCGCCCGCCTTGCGGGGGCCGAGGTGCACCGCCACACCCCCGTCACCGGCCTCACCCAGCACACCGACGATTCATGGACCGTCCACACCGACAAGGGCGACATCCGCACCGAGATCGTCGTCAATGCCTGCGGCTACCGCGTGAACGAGGTTGGCGCGATGATGGGTGTGCAGCACCCCGTCGCCTCGATGGAGCACCAGTATTTCGTCACCGAAGACATCCCCGCCATTGCCGACGCGAGCCACCGGATGCCCCTGCTCCGCTGTCCCATCAGCGATTACTACTGCCGTCAGGACAAGAACGGCCTGCTCTTAGGCTTCTACGAGCAGGATTGCCGCACATGGGGCATGGACGGCATCGATCCGGGCTTCACCAATGCGCTCTGCCCCGATGACCTCGACCGCGTGACCGACGTGCTGGAGGGGGCCATCGCCCGGATGCCCGCGCTCAACGAGGCCGGAATCCACACCGTCGTCAACGGTCCCATCACCTATACCATCGACGGCGCGCCCCTCGTCGGCCCCATCCCCGGCAAGCGCAATGCCTTCTGCATCATCGGCCTGCGCGCGGGTCTGGGCGAGGGCGGCGGGCACGGCTGGCTCCTCGCGCAACAGATCGTGCATGGCGAGGCGGTCTACGACACCTGGCCCCTCGACCCCCGCCGCTTCACCGGCCACGCCACGGTCGAATACACCGCGCTCAAGGCCATCGAGGATTACCGCAACGAATTCCGCTTCCACTTCCCGCATGAGCACCGCCCCGCCGGTCGCCCCGTCAAGACCACGCCGCTCACCCCCATCCTCGCGGCGGCGGGGGCCGAGTTCGGCACCGTGAACGGGTGGGAGCGGATCGACTACATCCGCCCCACCCCCGACTTCACCGAAACCTACGGCTTCCGCTTCAACGAGACATTCGACGTGGTGGCCAACGAGATCGCCGCGCTGGGCGCGGGCGTCGGCCTGACCGAAGTGAACGGCTTCAACCGCATCGAACTGACCGGCGATGGCGTCCACGACTTCTTGAGTCGCATGATCTGTGGCCGCGTCCCGCGCAAGCCGGGCCGCGTGGGTCTGGGCTACCTGCTCAACCACCACGGCTGCATGAAGGGCGAGGCGACCATTGCCAACCTGCCCGACGGGCGCGTCTGGTACGGTTCGGCAGCGGCCTCCGAATGGCACGACCGCGACTGGCTGGCGGCACATATCACGCCCGAAGACGACGTCACGATCCGCTCGCTGACCAACGACCACACCATCCTCCTGCTCGCCGGACCAAAAGCCCGCGACGTCCTCGCCGCCGTGTCACGGGATGATTGGACCGGGGCCGCTTTCCCGTGGCTATCGGTGCGCACAACCACCATCGGCATCGCCCCGGCGGTCGTGATGGCGGTCAGTTTTTCGGGCGAGTTGGCCTATGAAATCCACATTCCCAACAACCAACTCTACTCCGCCTATCTCGCCCTGCAATGGGCGGGCGAGGCGCATGGCATGACTCTGTTCGGCTCGCGCGCGGTCGAATCCATGCGGATGGAGATGGGGTACCTGCACTGGAAAGCCGAAATCCTGACCGAGTTCGACCCCTTCGAGGCGGGGCTGGACCGCTTCGTGAAGATGGACAA
Source organism: uncultured Neomegalonema sp. (assembly GCA_937974055.1). Taxonomy (GTDB): domain Bacteria; phylum Pseudomonadota; class Alphaproteobacteria; order Rhodobacterales; family Rhodobacteraceae; genus JAHDDY01. The sequence goes on from CALJIU010000193.1 coordinate 2,100, forward strand.
GGACTTCATCGGCAAAACCGCCCTCGCCGCCCGCGCCGAGAACGGCCCGACCCGCAAGCTTGCGCTCCTGTCGCTCGACAGCCGGGACGCCCCTGCCCATGGCGGCGCATCGGTCATGCGCGAGGGCCGCGTCGTCGGCACCGTGACGTCCGGCGACTGGGGCCACCGCACCGGCCTCAACCTCGCCTACGCCTATATCGAGCCTGATCTGGCCACCCCCGGCACCGCCCTAACCGTGGACGTCATCGGCACCCTCGTCCCGGCAACCATCCTCGACGCCCCGCCCCATGCGCCGGGCAATCCCTACGCCTGAAAACAAATACGTCTAAAAACAAAAACGCCGCCCGGATCGCTCCGGGCGGCGCATAGTCAGGTCACGCAGCGCGTGGGGATCAGGTCATCCACCAACGCTTGATGAAGTGACCGCCATCCATTTCCCAACCACCGCCGAGTTTTCCGGGTACGCCGACCTTCTTGTTGGCCGCTGCGATATCCTTGCCGAAGGCCGGGATGATCGTCGCGCCTTCGGTCGAGATCAGCATCTGCACTTCCTGATACATCGCCGTCCGCTTGGCCTGATCCAGCTCGCCGCGTGCTGCGACGACCAGTTCGTTGACCCGCTTGATGTCGATGTTGGTGTCGTTCCACTTCGCACCGCCCAGATATGCGATGGAGAGGATCATATCCTCGACCGGGCGCGGACCCCAGTAGCAGGCGCAGAACGGCTGCACATTCCAGATGTTGGTCCAGTAGCCGTCTTTCGGCTCTTTTTGCAGACCGACATTGATGCCGACCTTTTCCCAATCTTCGAGGAACAGCTGCGCCGCATCAGCAGCGCCACCATAGGCCGTGTCGGCATACTGGTACTTGATCGCGTCCGTAACACCCGACTTTTCAAGGTGGAACTTCGCCTTGTCCAGATCGTAATCGACCGACAGGTTTGGATCGTAGCTGGCCATTTTCGGGCCGAGCGGCTGGTCGTTACCAACCGTACCATAGCCGTAGAGCACTTTTTCAACAAAGGCTTCGCGGTTGATCGAGTGCTTGAGCGCGAGGCGGAAGTCGAGGTTATCGAAGGGTGCGCCCTCGGTCCGCATCGGGTGCGTGAAGGCGAGGTTCGATTCGACGTCGATGATATTGACCGTCGGCACGCGCTTCAGGCGACCCAGCGTCTTCAGCTCAGGACGGTTGATGACGTCCACATCCCCGGTCAACAGCGCGTTCACACGTGCCGTATCGTCGAGGATCGTGATCAGCTCGGCACTGTCGACATGGCCGAATTCATCACCCTGCCAAGAGTTGGGGTTTTTCTCGAAACCGGCGCGCAGGCCCGGCTCGAATTCTTTCAGCAGATAGGTACCCGTGCCGTGACGCGACATGACATCGGCCTTACCATCGACGGTCGGCAGGATGTTCATGTGATAATCGGTCATCAGGAACGGGAAGTCCGCATTGCCATCGGCCAGCTTGACGACGACCGTGTTCTTGCCGTCTTCCATCACTTCCGTGATGCCCTCGAACACGCCTTTCGCGCCGGATTTCGACTCTTCGCCACGGTGCACGTTGATCGAGTTGATGACGTCTTCGGTCGTCAGGCTCTTACCGTTCGAGAATTCGACGCCGGGGCGCAGCTTGAAGCGCCATTCCTTGGCGTCTGCACTGGCTTCCCAGCTTTCGGCGAGGGCGGGTTGGGCCGAATCATCCTGACCAACTTCCACGAGGCTGTCGCGATACGCACGGCTGACCACAATCATCGTCGTCGCGTTGAAGGTGGCAGGGTCGAGCGAATCAACGGTGTTCGAATCGTTCAGACCCGCGCGCAGGTGGCCACCCTTCTTCGGCTCTGCGGCATGGGCGCGGCCCGTCCACATCGCGGAAGCCGAGGTCGCCGTCACGCCCAGCGCCGTCGCACCGGCCATGAAATCGCGGCGATTGGCCTTCTTATCCGCCAGCATACGCTGGATCGTGTCGTTCACTTCGGTCATGGTAACTCCCAAGATTTTATTTTTGTCGTGATGCCGCCATCCACCCCTATCACGAGGTCGGCGGCGTCGTCCGGCGATAGCCTAGACAGGTTCGGTAGCCGATAACAACAGCCGATCTCGTTGAAAGCATGGCATAACGAATTTCGTAGCGAATTGGTACAGGGTGCCGTTGCGTCACCATTAATCTCAGCCGTTTGCGATCCGCTTCCGGCGCTCCTTCATCCGGACATGGGCATCCTGCGTTCCGTCATGGAACGAGCCGAACCATTTGTCCCACGGCACTTCGAGATTGCCGTAGTTGCACTCGAAATACCGGTGATGAAGCTGATGGTGAAACGTGCCCAGCGCCAGCCGGTTCTTGTCCTTCACCACCAGCCCCTCGAACCCCGTATGCGAGGTCGCCGCCGTCAGCGCCTGATGCTGCATATGGAACAGGATGTGGATGGGGCTTGCGGGCACGATGAAATGGATCAGCACCGAGGAGAAGAACATCAGATGCTCGACCGGATGCATCGACAATCCCGACCACGGCCCGACATTCACATTCCGGTGATGCAGCGCATGGGCCAGCCGGTACAGCGGCGGCCAGTGCAGGGCGCGGTGTATCCAATAGAAGTGAAAGCTGATCCAAACCGGCGTCAGGAACAGCACGGCAATGAAGCCCACCGGATTCTCCCGCCACGTCATCACGGGCGCATAGCCATTCGCCATCGCCCAGAACATCAGCACCTCGAAGGCGGTCCAGACCCCGACCCCACTGCCCAGCGACCAGAACATGTTATCGGCGGTTTGCCCGCCAAAGGTGAACATCCGCCCCGTCTTGGCCAAGTCGCGCGGATCGAATTTCAGCCTGTCGCCCTGCCGCTTGTCCCGGTGAAAATACAGGTGCAGCCCCCCCGCAACGATCAGCAACAGCGCCATATTGCGCAGCCAGATCATCGCGATCCAGCCGGGGGACAGCGTCATCGCCGTTTCCAGCGACGGCTGAAAGAACGCCCAGACGGTAATCGCCAAGACCGTCAGAATCGCATTCTCCGCCAAAGCGAACCACCGATCCGCCACCCAACGCACCATCCGGCGCGGTTCGGGCGGCCATGACAAGAACGGCGACACCGCAATCGGCACAGGCGGCGCGTGGTTCCACTCACCGGGCCGTCCGGGGGGCGTATGGGCATCGGTGGGCATCGTCATGGTCGGTCCTGCTCGAATAGGTCTACCGCTAGCACAGCGCTATCACAGCATGGACCGACCGCAACGTCTACATCACAGTGCGCCGCTCTCGGTGATCATGACCTTCTTCCGGGGACGGTCGCGACCATCCGTATCGACCGCCTCGATGGCATCGAGCACGTCGAACCCTTCCGTCACCATGCCAAAAACGACATGCTTACCGTCCAGCCACGGCGCATTGGCAAAGGTCATGAAGAACTGCGAGCCATTCGTGTTCGGCCCGCTATTGGCCATCGACAGCAACCCGCGCCCCTCATGGCCAAAGGTGAAATCCTCGTCCGGGAATTTCTCGCCATAGATCGACTTGCCACCCGTGCCATTGCCGCGCGTGAAGTCACCCCCCTGCGCCATAAAGCCCGGAATCACACGGTGGAACGCCGATCCCTCGAAGCCGAATCCGTTCTGACCGGTCGACAATTCGCGGAAGTTGCGCACCGTCTTCGGCGCGACATTGCCCAGCAGCCCCATGACGATCCGCCCCGCAGGCTCCCCCCCGATGGAGATATCGAAATAGACCCGGTCGGTCACGGTATCGGCATCGTCGGCATGGGCCGTACCGGCGAGGCACAGGCAGCACAGGATGGCGGCGAGAAGTGTTTTCATGTCAGTCTCCAGTCAGGGCGTCGATACGCCGTATGCGAATGAACGGATGGATGCGAGCCTAGGCCCGCACTGTCAAGGATCACGGCATGATCGAAGAACATGACGCCAATATGAT
>CALJIU010000194.1 GCA_937974055.1 uncultured Neomegalonema sp.
TCTCGTCGGCGCGATCCTGCTCGAACAGAATGACGAATGGGCCGTCCAGCGCGCCCGCTACATGACCCTTGAGACCATCGCCCCGATCAGCGATGATCCAACCGTCAGTCTGCCCAACATGACCGGCTGACCGAACCGGCCAATGCCGGAGATCGCCCAACTGGCCAGCCGTCAGTTACACCACGCTATGGGACATGACCGACATTCTTTTCAACCCAGGACTTTACAGGCCGTGCTTTCTTCATCTTGCATCCAAGTGCTTCAAGCGTTCTTTCGGCATGAGACATCTGTGAACTTAATGAGCCAAAAGAGAACCCTTCAAGGCATTTGGCATTCGCGGAGGAATCGAATTCACATTCGATCATTTCGATATCTTTCTCCGTCAACTCCTCTATTGAATGAAAAAGATTTTGCATGGCCTTTTGCACAGCCTTCAACCTACTCAATTTATCAGCGAAGCTCTGCGGATTATCTGTAAAGTTTAGAACTGCCAAAATTTGCTTTGCAAAAACTTCGGGGGTACAAGAATTTTCTAGCCATGTCGATTTAGGCGATTTGGGGTCGACATAGGACATCATATAAAAACATGGTTCAAGCTCTGTCTTGCCATCTCGGAGAAGATGCATTTCAAAACATCGTATGATTTCCTCAATCTTCTTCCGGTCAATTTGTGTCTGAGTTCCCTCACTCTTGGCATTATTCATTTCTCACGAATCCACATCCACTAGGTTGCACCAATATTCAAATTGCGCCCTAAGTTCGCGCGGCGCCCCCCAAACCAATAAGTTTCCTCACATTTTTTCCTCCAGCATACTCTCTTCAAGCCAAAAATTACTTTGAAGGCGAGTCTTGAGTTCAATGAAAAATGTCCCATCACGCCCCCAGCCTAACGACCTTCGCGCCCGCTCCGGTCGCGTAGCTTGCCCATGCGTCCATCATATCGACGCGCTTCTCAAAATGGTCCGTGCGCCGGTACGCGGCCTCCACCTTGTTCTTGACGGCATGGGCGAGCGCGGCCTCTTTCACTTCATGGGGATAAGACGTGCTTTCCTCCGCCCAATCCCGAAACGTGCTTCGCATCCCATGAACCGTCACTGACGCACCGAGCCGCTTTAGCACCGCCGCGAGCGTCATATCGGAGAGCGGCTTCGCAGCCCGCTTCGACGGGAACAGCAAGGAGCCAGAGCCCACCGCCAGAGGGCGAACTTTAGCAAGAATAGCAAGTGCAGCAGCAGAAAGCGGCACACGATGTTCACGGCCCGCCTTCATCCGGTCAGCGGCAATCGTCCAGACACCGGCCTCCATGTCTACCTCCGCCCATGTCGCGAGCCGAACCTCGCCAGACCGCGCCGCCGTCAGGATAACGAATTGTAGCGCCAAAGAGCCCATGCCATCCGTTGCCTCGATACGCTGCATCCAACCGGGTAACTCACGCCACGGGAGCGCCTTATGGTGAGCCGTCCGGTCCTTCTGCCGCGCGAGCCCTCTCTCGACACCCTCCACCGGATTGACGCCATCGCGATGCCCAGCGGTACGCGCCCAATCCAGCACCGTGCGGAGCCGTTGACGCACCCGTCGCACTGTCTCCGCCTTTTCTGTCCAGATCGGCGCGAGCACCCGGAGCACGTCCGCTTGATCCACAGCATGAACAGGCCGAGAGCCCATTGTCGGGAAAGCATAGGTTTCGAGCGTCGTGAGCCATTGGGCGACGTGTTTGCCGTTTTTGGCGTTGGGCACGATTTGCTCCGCATGAACCTTGCGGGCCGCATCCTCAAAGGTCAGAGAGGCGCGCTTGTCTTTGTCACGCTCCGCAATGGGGTCGCCCCCTGCCCGCGCCACCTTGCGGAGTGCCTTGGCCTGTTCACGGGCCTCACCGAGCGATAGCAACGATACCGGGCCGAGGCCAATCTCGCGCCGCCGCCCATGTACGGTTGTCCGCAACGCCCAGCGCCGCGCGCCGGTATCATCCACAACCAGATACAGCCCACCGCCATCAGCGTGCATTCCAGCGCCCAGCTTACGAACCGCCGGGGCCGTGAGTTTATTCACCGGATGCGCCTTGCGTTCGTTCGCCACCGTATCCACCCCCTTCATCACCCACCACTTTGCCCACCGTATATTCTGCAATTCGATGAGACAAGGGGCGACAAGATGAACAGGAAAACGACAAAACCCCAGCAAAACCGGGGCTTTCGAGACGTTATGACTTTGAATAAAAAGGGAAATGGCGGAGAGGATGGGATTCGAACCCACGAACAGTGTTACCCGTTACTCCCTTAGCAGGGGAGCGCCTTCAGCCACTCGGCCACCTCTCCACGTGTCGGAATAGGGGGCGCGTGGCGGGAAAGCAAGTGGTTTTGTGTTGACCGTCCGTTAACGTCGGCTGCTGTCAATGTTTGCGATATGTTCACGTCTTCGCGCTACGCTGTCCGTTGGGGTTCACGGAATGGGCGGCGGGCATGGCGCAGTCGGTTTACATCATCGCGCCACGGCGCAGGGGGCCGGTGAAGATCGGTATCGCGCGGGATCCAAAGCGGCGCTTGGCCACGTTTCAGACGGCGCATTGGGGGCGGCTTCGCTTATTCGCGAATATCCGCACGCGGGATGCACGGGCGCTGGAGACGGCGGCGCATCGGCATCTCAAGCCCTTGCGATTAAAGGGCGAATGGTTCGATATCAGCGTGGCGGAGGCGCGGATCGCCCTGCGCCAGACCGCCGGGGCCAGCCGTTTTGGCATCGTCGCGTGGATACGCCGCGCCCTGTTGGCACGGCGCATCCGGCGGGGGCGTCATCCGTCGTAGAACTCGCTCTGGCCGCCAACGAAACTCTGCCAGCCGAACCAATAGGCGATATGGCCGGGCAGCCGGGGCAGGCGTTGTCCAGCGGGACCGACCAGCCCTTCTTCCTCGACGCGCCAGACGCCGTCGCGCGCCGTCAGGGTGTCACCACTGCCGGTAAACTGTCGCCCGCCCGATCCATAGGCCCGCACCGTGCGCGTATCGGCATTGCCGACCAGCACCACATCCTGCAAGCCAACCCGGTCGTTAATCGCCCTGCCCCCGGCAAAGGCGCGCAGCGGATAGGCTTTGGCACCCCCCGGCACGCGCAGGCCGAAGACGTAGTCCTTCTGCCTGAGGTTGCCCCCGCCGCCCCGCGAGGGGAACATCAACTCGTCGGAGCCGAAATAGTCATTATAGACGACGCCCGACCCGTAATCGCGCCGATGGCCGGTATCGAGCGACAGGACGCGCGTATCGGGGTGCTTGCGCCGCCATTCGGACCATTTGGTGATGGCAACAGGCAGCGTCTTCAGCGCGATCCCGCTACCGACCAGCGGCCCGGCGACCGGTTTGCCGGTGAACTGGTTCCATAGGCTGTCGGTCTGGCGGTCGAACATCAGCTTGTTGGAGCGGTACAGAAAGCCGGACGAGCCAAAGACGAACGGCTGGGCTTGCCCCGCTACACTCGTCTCGTACAGCACCCCCGCCCCGCACAGCGTGCAATAGGCCAGCGCCACAGGCTTGCCGCCGATGACATCGTTGAACATCTCGTGCCAACCCATGATCCGCAGGGGATAGGCGCGGGCATCGCCATTGATCTCGACACCGAAGACGAGATCATCGTCGAGCAGGTAGGTGGCTTCGGGCGCGGCGATAAGGTCGGGATTGTCGAGCGATGGAATCCCGTCGACCTTTACCCCGCCCCAAGAGATTTCTTCCAGCCGGATGCGCATATTCTCGCGGCGGCTGCGCTCTCCCCCCAAGAAACGCATGAATTCGGGGTCGATGCGGCGCAGGCTTTCGAGCTTTAATTCGCGATAGCTGGGATGCGGTACGAGTTCGGGGTGCCCTTCCTGCCAGAGCATTGCGTCGAACCAGTCATTCACCGGCTGCCCCGTCAGGGCGGTAAAGGCGCGGTTGTAGTCGCTGCGCAGTCGCCCCCGCCCCGCATACCGCATTCCGAGGACGAGGGCGGGGATGGCATCGCGCTGACCGTCGCGGATAACGGTTTGCAGCGCCGCGCGGCTGGCATCACCGGGGCCGAAGACGAGCGCCCGGCTGGTCGCGGCCACATCGGCGGCAAGTGACGGCCCAGCCCACAGGGCGGCGACGAGGCCGAGGGTCTTGGTAAGGTGTCCGAACATGGGCGATCTCCGGTCTATCAGGGATAGAGTGAAAGAAGGCCCGTTCGGCGCGCCAGTCGAATCACAAGCGCGCCCGTGTGCGTGATGAATGTTTCAGAAAAGATGGGATGTCACTCCCGCGAAGGCGGGAGTCCACTCAGCCGATTTTCTGGAGCGTGAAAATGAAGAGCGTCTGCGGCCACATTTGCCGCCACCCTCCTCGTTTCGGACCCGTTGCTCGATGGATTCCCGCCTTCGCGGGAATGACAGTGTGCGGGATCAGCCGACCATCCCCTTTGCCTTTTCGGCCAGTGCATCCGCCGTGATGCCGAAATGCTTGAACAATTCGCCCGCCGGGGCCGATGCGCCAAAGCCGGTCATGCCGATGAAGGCATCCGGGTTGCCGGTATATTTGCTCCAGCCCATCTCGACCCCGGCTTCGATGGCGATGCGCGGGGCATCACCGAGGACGGTGGCGCGGTAGCCCGCATCCTGCGCATCGAAATCATCCCATGACGGCATCGAGACGACCGCCGCCTGCACGCCCTGCCCGGCCAGCGCCTCGGCGGCGGCAACGGCGATTTCGACTTCCGAGCCGGTGGCGAGGAAGGTGACATCGCGCGCGCCATCCGTATCGCGCAGGATATAGGCCCCCTTGGCGCTGAGGTTCTCGCCGGTATCCTTGGTGCGCAGAGTCGGCAGGTTTTGGCGCGACAGGGCGATGGTCGAGGGGGTTGTCGGCAGGCCAAGTGCCACTTCCCAGCATTCCGCCGTTTCGACCGCATCGCAGGGGCGGAAGACGCGCATGTTGGGCATCGCCCGCAGCGAGGCGACATGCTCGACCGGCTGGTGAGTCGGGCCGTCCTCGCCCAAGCCAATGCTGTCATGGGTCATCACGTAGATCACACGCAGACCCATCAGCGCCGACAGACGCATGGCCGCCCGCGCATAATCGGTGAAGACGAGGAACGTGCCGCTATAGGGGATGAACCCGCCATGCAGGGCCAGCCCGTTCAGGCAAGCGGCCATGCCATGCTCGCGCACGCCGAAATGGATGTAGCGTCCACCATAGGCCCCCGGCTCGACGATCTCCATCGCCTTGGTCAGCGTGTTGTTCGATCCGGTCAGGTCGGCGGAACCGCCCACGGTGATATCGGTCTGTGCATTGATGACTTCGAGCGCCAGTTCCGACGCCTTGCGGGTCGCGACCTTGGGCGCATCCTCGATCAGCTTCGCGCGGTGCTGCGCGATGGCGCCGCCCAGCGTATTCGGCAGGTCGCCCGCGACGGCGGCCTCGAAGGCGGCGCGGTCGGCATGGGCCTCCAGCCGCTTTTGCCAGTCTTCGCGAGGCGCTCCGGCGCGTTTGCCCGCATCGCGCCACAGCGATGCGACGTCATCGGGGATCACGAAGGGTTCATGCGACCAGCCGACCGCCTCGCGCACGCCCGCGATCTCGTCATCGGCGGTGATGGCCCCGTGAGCCTTGGCGGTTCCGGCGGCTTTCGGTGCGCCGAAGCCAATGACGGTCTTGCAGGCGATCATCGACGGGCGATCCGAGCCTTTCGCGCTTTCAATGGCGGCGCTTACGGCGTCCATATCGTGGCCGTCCACTTCCATCACGTCCCATCCGGCGGCGGAGAAGCGGGTCATTTGATCCATCGAGGTCGAAAGCTGCGTGCCGCCGTCGATGGTGATGCCGTTATCGTCGAATAACACGATCAGCTTCGACAGCTTGAGGTGCCCGGCCATGTCGATGGCCTCGTGGCTGACGCCTTCCATCAGGCACCCGTCCCCGGCGATGACATAGGTGTAGTGATCCACCAGATCGTCACCGAAGCGGGCATTCATCATCCGCTCGCCCAGCGCCATGCCGACCGCCGTGGCGATGCCCTGCCCCAGCGGGCCGGTCGTCGTCTCGATGCCGCTGGCATGGCCGTATTCGGGGTGCCCCGCCGTCCGCGCGCCGAGTTGGCGGAAGTTCTTCAACTCCTCCATCGGCATGTCGGCATAGCCCATCAGATGGTTCAGCGCGTAGAGCAGCATCGACCCATGTCCCGCCGACAGGACGAAACGGTCGCGATCGGCCCAGTCGGGATTCGCGGGGTCCAGCTTGATATGCTGCGTGAAAAGCGCGGTGGCCGCATCGGCCATGCCCATCGGCATCCCGCTATGGCCCGAATTTGCGGCCTTCACGGCATCGAGCGCAAGAATACGGATGGCGTTTGGCATCTGTGCGAGTGCGAGATCGGTCATGGCAGGAATCCCCGGTATGCAATGTCGCGCGGACCCTACATATGCCGCACCGCAACGCCAAAGGATTTTGTCGCCTTCGAGGGCTATCGCTAAAGATTAGTTAACCCAGCGCAAGATTCGACTATTCATTGCGCCACACTATAGCTAACGTTTCTGACCAATGCCGCAGAACAGGCATAGACGAAACAAAATTATCAAGGGAAGAAACGATGTCGAAGACAGATGACACGACCCGCTCGGCCCGCCGCAAATTCCTCAAGGTCGGTGCCGCCTCTATCGCCGGTGCCGCCACTCTTGCCGCTCCGAATATCGCCCATGCGAAGACGAAAACGCTGAAGGTACAGGCCGCTTGGGGCGGTGGTATCTTCCTCGAAAACGCGCAATCCTATGTCGAGCGTGTGCACGCGATGGCGGGCGATGCGCTCAAGATCGACCTGCTGCCGGTCAACTCGGTCGTGAAAACCTCGCAGATGCAGGACGCGGTTCATCGCGGCGTTCTCGACGGGGCGCATTACGTGCCAGCTTACTGGTATTCGAAATCCAAAACCGCCTCGCTTTTCGGCACCGGTCCCTGCTTCGGCTGGTCGTCGCAGGAAGTGCTCGGCTGGGTCCATTACGGCGGCGGTCAGGAACTGTTCGACGAGCTGATGGGTAGTCTCGGCCTGAACGTCGTGTCGTTCTTCAACTCGCCAATGCCCGCCCAGCCCCTCGGCTGGTTCAAGGAGGAGATCAAGGACGCCTCCCAGATGAAGGGCCTGAAATACCGCACCGTCGGTCTGGCCGCAGACGTTTTGCTGGAAATGGGCATGTCGGTCGTGCAGCTTCCCGGTGGCGAGATTCAGCCCGCCATGAAGTCCGGCCTGATCGACGCGGCGGAATTCAACAACCCGACTTCCGACCGCGATTTCGGGATGCAGGACGTCTCGAAAGACTACCACCTCGCCAGCTTCCACCAGAGTCAGGAATTCTTCGAAATCACCTTCAACAAGAAGATGTTCGACCGCCTGCCCGCCGAGCATCAGGCTATCCTGAAGCACGCATCGGAAGCGGAGAACTCCAACTTCTACTGGCACAATACCAAGCGTTATTCGGAAGACCTGACCAAGCTGCGCGATCAGGGCGTCAACGTCCACCGCACGCCCGATTCTGTGATGGCAGACCAGCTTGCGGCGTGGGATGTCGTGGTCGAGCGCCTGTCGGGCGAGGATGCGTTCTTCGCCAAGGTCATCGAATCGCAGAAAGCCTACGCCAAGGAAGTGTTGGGCTACCTCAACCTCAACCAGCCCGATTACAAGCTGGCCTATAACCACTATTTCGGTAACGCCTGATCGGCCTCACCGATAGTGACCGCCGGATACCCCAGAACGGGGTATCCGGCTTTCCAACCTGCGAATTCGGGAGGGGAATGCCGTGATCGGCACCATCCACACCATCGAAAGCCTGAGCATCTGGGTGGGGCGCGCCTTCGGCTGGTGCATCCTGATCCTGACCCTCTCCGTTTCCTACGAAGTCTTCGTCCGCTACGTGCTGAACGCCCCGACCGTCTGGGCATTCGACATGATGGTGCAGATGTACGGGGCGCTGTTCCTGATGGCCGGTCCCTATGCGCTGGCGCAGGATAGCCATGTGCGCGCCGACGTCGTCTACCGCCTGCTGCCGGTGCGTTGGCAGGCCCGGATCGACTTCACGCTGTACCTGATATTCTTCTTCCCCGGAATGCTCGCCCTGTTCTGGTTCGGCTGGGAAATCGCCGCCGATTCATGGCGGTACAAGGAAGTAAGCTGGAACAGCCCGGCCCGCATCCAAGTCTATTTCTTCAAGACGCTGATCCCCATCGCGGGCGCACTTCTCATCATTCAGGGTATCGCCGAATGTATGCGCTGCCTGCTCGCCATGCGAACCGGCAAATGGCTGGAACGGTTGGACGACGTGCGCGAGACGGAGGACAGCCTGATGGAGTTCGGGCCGACCGCCGAAAGGGGTCCGCTGTGACCGGCTATCCGTCATCCCCGCGACGGCGGGAATCTTTCACCCCCATGCACCAGATCCTCGCCTTCGCGCGGATGATACCCTGTGACAGGAGCCTGATCGGATGACCAATCCCGAAGTCGCCATCCTCATGCTCTCGCTGTTCATCGTGCTGGTATTGCTCGGCTTTCCGGTGGCGTTCACCCTGCTCGCGATGGGGATCGCCTTCGGCTATTACGCCTATTACGACGGCGAATACATCGAGGGTTTTTCAGACTATTTCGACAACAACATCTTCTATCTGCTGAACCAGAACACCTATTCGGTGATGGAGAACGATACCCTCGTTGCCGTGCCGCTATTCCTGTTCATGGGCTACGTGGTCGAGCGGGCGAATATCGTCGACCGACTGTTCGAGTCGCTGCAACTCGCCGCGCGCAATCTGCCCGGATCGATGGCCGTCGCCGCGCTGCTGACCTGCGCCGTGTTCTCGACCGCCAGCGGTATCGTGGGCGCGGTGGTCACGCTGATGGGATTGCTGGCCTTTCCGGCGATGGCGAATGCCAATTATAACAAAAGCTTTGCATCGGGTGTGATCTGCGCGGGCGGCACGCTCGGCATCCTGATCCCGCCGTCGATCATGCTGATCGTCTACGCGGCCATTGCCGAACTCTCGCCGCTGCGCCTCTATGCGGCGGCGGTGTTTCCGGGGATGATCCTTGCGGGCCTCTACATCGTCTACGTGATCGGGCGGGTGATGATAACGCCGTCCCTCGCGCCAAAGCCCGTCTACGACGCGGACATCACACCCGGACAAATCTACACGCAGCTTCTCATCTCCTTCGTGCCGCTGACTGTGCTGATCATGCTGGTTCTCGGCTCGATCCTCGGCGGTCTTGCCACTCCGGCGGAGGCGGCGGCGATGGGGGCGCTTGGCGGGCTGGTGCTGGCCGTTCTGTACCGCTCGCTGACATGGACGAAGGTGAAGGAATCGGTGTTCCTGACCGCCAAGGCGAGCGCGATGGTGTGCTGGCTGTTCGTGGGGTCATGGACCTTCGCCTCGGTCTTCTCGTATCTGGGCGGCCATGACATCATCAAGGACTGGGTGCTGTCGTACAATCTGGAGCCGTGGCAGTTCCTCGTCATGGCACAGCTCATCATCTTCGTCTTGGGCTGGCCGCTGGAATGGTCGGAGATCCTGATCATCTTCGTGCCGATCTTCCTGCCGATGCTCGACACTTTCGGCGTGAACCCCTATTTCTTCGCGATGCTCGTGGCGCTCAACCTTCAAACGTCATTTTTGACACCGCCGATGGCCATGTCGGCGTATTATCTAAAAGGGGTATTGAAGGGGCAGATCGAGTTGATGCAGATCTTCGCGGGGATCATGCCCTATCTGTTCATCGTCATCTTCTCGATGGTCCTGATGTACCAGTTCCCCGGCATCGCCCTGTGGCTGCCCGATTATCTGTTCGGTGAATACATTCCATGACGTTCTGGTCACTGACGGCACGCGAGGCCGCCGCCCGCATCCGCACGGGTGCGCTGACATCGGTCGAGTTGGTCCGCTCCTGTCTGGAGCGGATCGAGCAGACCGATAGCGAGATCGGTGCGTGGGCGCATCTCGACCCCGACCATGCGGTCGCCCAAGCGGAGGTGATGGACGATCTGCGTCGCCGGGGGCGCCCCGTCGGTGCGCTGCATGGTGTGCCGGTCGGGATCAAGGATATCTTCGACACCAAGGACATGCCCACCGGCCTCGGCGCACGGGTCCATAAGGATCGCCGCACCGATACCGACGCTGCCTTGATCGAGAAGCTGCGCGGCGCGGGGGCCGTGATCCTTGGCAAGACCGTCACGACCCCTTTCGCCTTCGCCAGTCCGGCCCATACGCGCAACCCCCATGACCGCGCGCATAGCCCCGGCGGATCATCCTCCGGCTCGGCGGCGGCGGTGGCGGCGGGGCATGTGCCGCTGGCCTTGGGGACGCAGACGGGGGGATCGACCATCCGCCCGGCGTCTTTTTGCGGCGTGCTTGGGTTCAAGCCGACGCGCGGGGTGTTCTCGCGGCGCGGCTGCCTCGAAACCAGCCCGACCCTCGACCAGCCCGGCATCTTCGCCCGGTCGATGGACGATATCGCGCTGCTCGGTGATGCGCTGTCGGGCTACGATGCGGCGGATGCGGCCAGCTATAACCGACCCATGCCAAAACTGGAGGCGGGGTACGCATCCGCCGCCCCCGTCGACCCGCTATTCGCATGGTTCGACCTGCCCTATGCCGACCGCCTGTCGCCCGCGATGCGCGAAGGGCTGGCCGAATTACTCGAAGAACTGGGCGACCGCGTGGAGCATATCGCGACCCCCGCCTCCTTTGCCGATGTGATCGACCGCCACGCCATCGTCCACCGCTACGAATTTCACCGCGCCCTTGCCGACGATCCCGGCCTGCAACCGGCGGAAATCGACGCGACCATGACCGATTTGCTGGCCCATGGCGCACGCATTACCGATGCCGAATACGAAGACGCCAAATCATACGTCGCCGGGGCGGAAGCGTATTTCTCGGCCTTCTTCAATGACTACGACGCCATCATCGCCCCCGCCGCCCTCGGCGAAGCGCCCGTCATGGATGAGGGAACGGGCGACGCGATCTGCTCGCTGATCTGGACGTTTGCGGGCCTGCCCTGTCTGTCGCTGCCGTGGCTGACGGGACAGGGGGGATTGCCGATGGGCGTGCAATTGATAGGATCGGCGGAAGAAGACGACCGCCTGTTCCGCAGTACCGCTTGGCTGGAACGCCGCATGGAACCCGCCGACGAGGAGGATGACGCATGAGCACGCCAACTGACGGATCGCAGAGGGTCAAGAAAGACCGCGCCAAGCCGATCACGGGCCTGATCGGGACTGGCATGATGATCGTCTTCATCCTCGGCCTGTCCCACAGCATCTCGACCGGGTTCGCCGGGTTCGAGGGGGGGCTGCCCTTTCTGGTGATCGCGGTCTTCGTGCTGCTGCTTGTCGTCTGGGATTATATCGACGAGTGCCTGCGCAAGCGGTGATTCAGGGCAATTCGCTGTTGCAGCGCGCGCTTGACTTTCGGTGGATTTTCGTGTCGTTTGTTCTTGTTTTGTTTTTACAAGGATACGCGCCGCATATGAGTTGGACCCGCTGCATCGAGATCAATCGCCTAGACCTTCTGCCCATTGTGGCGAGGATTCTAGGGATGCTGGGCGGTGGGGAGACGGTGCTGCGGCATGTGCATCTGGCGATTTTGGCGTTGCTGCTGCCAGCGGAATCGGCGCTGCGGCGGCTTATCGCGATTGCGGCGAAGGATATCGTCGTGAAGCCCCGTGCGAGACGAGCGCCCCCGTCGGGTGGTATTCCGAAGGGGTCAGGCGGGCGAAAGCCGGTCTTCGTGGTGATTGATCCGCGCAAGGAGGTTGGACCGCCGAAGCGTAAGACCGCGCCGGGATTTGGGCCGAATGTGCGGGGATTTGATGATCTGGATATCTCGCCGCCGGGTCGTGTTGAGATTTTGCCGGATGATCCGGTATCTGCTGCTGCGCTTCGGCGTCG
>CALJIU010000195.1 GCA_937974055.1 uncultured Neomegalonema sp.
GTCCCGCCGACAATAACGTCATTGCCATTGCCGCCGCGCAGGTCGTCGTCGCCCGCGCGACCGTTGATGAAGTCGTTGCCGTTGCGTCCCTCAAGCTGGTTCGCGCCCGCATCGCCACGGATATTATCGTTGCCACCCGAACCGATGACGACTTCGATGCTGGCATAGGTATCGCCCGCAGCGATGCCGGTATTGACCGCCGCATTCTGTAGATCGACTTGCAGGCCCAAACTGCTATCGGCATAGCTGGCGACGTCTTTGCCCGCCCCGCCATTCAAGCTATCGGCACCCGCGCCGCCGACGAACAGGTCGTTGCCCGCGCCGCCCGCGAGGGTGTCGTCGCCATCTCGCCCGAACAGGATGAAGTTATCCGACCCGCTGACGGTGATGGTATCATCCGCCGCGCCGCCGAGTATCCGGTCGATATTGAAGGCGATCAGGCTGTCCGTCGTGCCGACAAGACCCGAACCGGCACCGATGGTGCTGTCGTAGACGAAGGTCACGGGTTCAGGATTGCCGGGCGAGAAATCGAGCTTGCGCTGGCCCGTGCCATCGCCGTTATTCAGGGCGACGAAATCCAGCGAACTCACGGCATCCTGCGTTTCGACGAACATATAGGCGAAGCCTGCCGCCTGCCCGCTGACCTGCAAGGTACCGTCGTTCACCGGCGTCAGAGGCAATGTCCGGTCGAACAGGATATCCTCGAAGGTGGTCGCGTTGCTTTCAAACAGAGTGTAGCCGTCACCCGCCGCGAAGGTGTAGCCACCCAGCGGACGGACCAGCAGTTGGTTCTCCATATCGTTCGAGAAGATATCGCCATTCTGCACGATCGACCCGGCAATCGACCCGTTCGAGCGCACATCGAAGGTGAAGGACGACCCGTCAGCATTGATGTTGCCATTCACATAGAGCGGCCCTGAATTGAGCAGGCGCACCTCGCCATCGTCGAAGCCCAGAAAACCGCCGAAGGCCGCATTGCTCGGATCAAGGTTGATGGTCGCATCTCCGGCAATCAGCTCGCCACCGCCTCCAACCAGCATATCCCCCGTCGTGAGCGACGCCTCGTTGCGCATGGTCAGCGTGCCGTTTCCGGCGGCCTGACCCATGAGCGTGTTTCCGCCGACGAGCGTCAAGTCCATGCCGTTGACGCTGGACCCGACACCATCGATCAACGCGGTTGCCGTGCTGTTGGCAAAACGGCCCACGGTAAACCCGCTATCGCCGAGTACAGCATTCGTATTGTCGATGGTGACTTGGCTACCCGACAGAACCTGAAAATCGGCGGTGACATTCGCCGTGTGACCGACCGTCAGTTCAGCCGTGTCGCCGGTGAGGGAGGCGGTCGATCCATTTTGAAAGATCAGGGTGCCGTCTGCGCCCGCCTCACGACCGATCCGCATCATCGTGAAGCTTTCCGCCGAACTCATCGTCAGAGTCGAATTATCGAACGTCGCCGTCCCTTCGGTAGCATCCCGCGCAAGATTGAATACCGATGCCGTCCCCGTGCCGGTCGACGTCATCGTGACCGCGCTGTCGGTGACGTTCAGAGTGCCGTCGGACTGGTCCCGACCGACATTGATGAAGGTGTCGACGGACTCCGCCTCGATAGTAAGTAAGGCACCGTTCACGAGGTTCATCGTGCCCGATCCACCCGCACCGCTGCGCCCGATGCCAGCACCTGCCTCGAATTCCGATCTCAGATCCAGTGTCGATCCATCGATGGTCGCCGTTCCGGTGCCACCGTTACGGCCCAGATTGAAGAAAGTGCCGGGAAACGTCGCCACCGCCGGGGGCGTGCCGTCGCCGGATAGGATCGTGACCACCGAACCGCCGCTGATATCGAAAGTGCCGTTCCCGGCATTCCCGATCTGCATTGATGCCAGTTCGGCACCAAACATCATGAGTTGCGCGCCATTCGTGATATCGACGACTCCGGTGGCACCGTCGCGTCCGACCTGCAAATACCCGAAATCGGCAGCGAGCGTCGCCGTCGCGTCATCGAGTGTGAACGTCCCCATGCCGCCGCCGAAACGACCGACGGTAAACCCCGCCTCGTCGGGGCTATTGACCGGATCGGTGAACATTTCGAGGCTTCCACCCGAAGAAACGGTAAGAGAACCTGTTCCCGCAGCGCCAACATGCATACCGGTATCGTAGAAGCCATCGCCGATGAACCGGAGCGTCGAGCCTGCACCCGTCACGAGCACCGACCCACTGCTGCCAGCCTGATTGCCGATCTGAACGAAGGGACCATTCCCATTGGCAGGGCCATCGAATAATTCGGTCGATCCACCGTTCACGACGAGGGAGCCTACCCCCGTATCGCCGATCTGAAGGGGAACGTTGTTCGGATCGAAATTCACGTCGCCAGCATATGTAACGGCCATGGGGCTAATCCTTTCAGTGCAATCCTTAAAGTTGCTTAACTTATATCCCATTGCTTGCCGAAAATCCATGGCGCGACCAAAGCACCGGATCGGCATATCCGCGCTTACCGCATCGATACACCGATGATGCCGCCATTCATGTTTGCTTTACATCCCAAAATACGAGCCGGAATGACGAAGCGTTTTCAGTGGGAAACCGGCCCCGCGCAAGCGCGGTCAGATTATCAGGAAATCGTTCGCATCGATGGCGGCGGTGTTGGCGAGGGTGGCGAAACGGACGGGTCCGGTCCCGCCCGCGCAGACCAATGCTGTCGAAATAGTTCGCAGAATCGGTGCCCGCACCGCCGTTCCGCATGTCATCGGCCCCACAACCAAACAGGAAGCGGCCCTTTCGAGAACCACCGCATCGCGCCGTGAACCCTCACTCGGCGTGGGCTTGTCGCACCAGTGCGCCGATGACTTCGAGATCCTTGTGCCCTGCCCGTTCCAGCACCCGTTTCGGGATCACGACACATTCACCGGGCGAGACGATCAGGGCGGCGAGGTGCTCATCCTCGACCACATCGGCGATATCGCCCCATACGAAATCCCGGCGTCCAAAGGGGCCATGCTCGCGCACACCATCGAGGGTGAGGGTGAGGGTGCGTGCCCCCGGCTCCAGCCCGCGCATATAGCCGGGGTCGATGGGCAGACCCGCGCGGTAGCGGCGATATTTTTCGACCATCTCCATCCCCTGCCGCACGAGGCAGAAGACGAGGGCCGACCCCAGCGCCCCTACCGTGGCGCGGGTGGCGCTGGGAATGTCGATGGCAAAGGGCCAGACGAGCGACAGAGCCGCCCCCCCGACCATGACCGCCATCATCAGGACCGCATCGCGCCTGTCCCGTGTGGCAAGGGCCGCCAGCGCCTTATCGCGCTCCGCCCCGGTGAACTCGAATCTGATATCCATTCGAGGGATGGAGCAAGGGTTGGGCCAAGCGGGCGGGCGGTATCAGGTCTTATACCAGTGGCGGAAATCACCGACCGTTTTCACCTTTCCACTCTGCTCCGGGCGAAGACCCGGAGCCTCGCAGAACCGCGCTCCGCCTATCGGGGTTCCGGGTCTGCGCCCGGAACAGAGCGGTCATTGATCGCCGCCATC
>CALJIU010000196.1 GCA_937974055.1 uncultured Neomegalonema sp.
GGCGAGCATCCGGTTGCGGGCGAGGACGTCCTCGCCGAAGCTGTCATTGAAGCCACGCGGCAGGATCGCCTTGGGGCGCTGGGGTTTCTTGGGCTTCTTCGCCATGATGCTGGGTCGTCCTGCGGTGCTATGTTAGAAAAAATTATCCGGCGAGCGCAGCTTTCACTTTCTTGCCCGCCGCGCCGAAATCCATGCGGCCCAGATGTTCGGCGCGCAGATGCGCCATGACCGCGCCCATATCCTTGAGCGAGGAGGCATCGGTTTCGGCAATCGCCCCGGCCACCGCCGCGTCGATTTCCGTGTCGCTCATCGGTTTGGGCAGAAATTCGCGGATGATGGCGATTTCCTCGCGCTCACGCTCGCATAGCTCGACGCGCCCCCCGGTTTCGTAGAGGTCGGCAGAATCTTCGCGTTGCTTTATCATCTTTTGCAGCAAGGCCATGATCGCGTCCTCGGCAACGCCGCCGCCCTCCTCGGCCCCGCGTGCAGCGATATCGGCCTCGGTAATCGCGGCGCGCACGAGGCGCAGGGTGGACAGGCGCACGGGATCGCGCGATTTCATGGCAGTCTTGAATGCGTCGTCGATACGATCGCGCATAGGTATCTCCATCGGTTTCGTTGGCTTCCTATCCGATATCTTCACGATTGGAAAACCCGCCTTTGCAAATATCGCCCGCTCGGCTAGAACCCCGCGCGACCTTTATCGCAGGAGCCGCGCCATGCCCGCCGACGACACCCCCGCCTTCCTGCGCGACAGCGCGCGCCCCACGGCCTGTATCGCCCTTGCCGATGGACAGGTTTTCTGGGGGCAGGGATTCGGGGCCGCCGGTGAAACGGTCGGGGAATTATGCTTCAACACCGCGATGACCGGCTATCAGGAGGTAATGACCGATCCGTCCTATGCCGATCAGATCGTCGCCTTCACCTTTCCGCATATCGGCAATACAGGCGTGAACGACGAGGATGTGGAGACGCGCTCTCCGGTGGCGCTGGGGATGGTGACGCGCATGGACCCGACTGCGCCGTCGAACTGGCGCAGCATGGGACCGCTGGACGAGTGGATGCGTGGCGTGGGGCGCATCGGGATCGCGGGGATCGATACGCGGCGGCTGACCCGGCATATTCGCACGCATGGGATGCCACACGCCGCGCTGTGCCATGATCCGGACGGCAATATCGACGCCGATGCGCTGGTGGCAAAGGCGCGGGGCTGGAACGGGCTGGAGGGGGCTGATCTGGCGGCAAACGTGACGACGGGGGCGCAGTATGACTGGACCGAGGGGCAATGGTCTTGGAGCGAGGGATACGACAAGAACCCGGAAGTTCGGCATAAGGTCGTCGCAATCGATTTCGGGGCAAAGCACAATATCCTGCGTTGTCTAACCGATGTTGGGTGTGATGTGACGGTGGTTCCGGCGGATACCTCCGCCGCCGATATCCTCGCGTTGCAACCCAAGGGTATTTTCCTGACCAATGGTCCCGGTGACCCGGCGGCGACGGGGGTGTACGCGGTGGAGACGATCCGCACGCTGATCGATGCGGAATTGCCCATCTTCGGGGTTTGTCTAGGGCATCAACTGCTGGCGATGGCGCTGGGCGGGAAAACGGCGAAGATGAAGTTCGGTCACCATGGCGCGAACCATCCGGTAAAAGATATGGAGACGGGCAAGGTCGAGATTACCTCGATGAATCATGGCTTTACCGTCGATGAAGCATCCCTGCCCGAAACGGTCGTGCAGACTCATGTATCACTGTTCGACGGATCGAACTGCGGATTGCGGGACGCGAAACGGCCTGTATTTTCAGTGCAGTATCACCCGGAAGCAAGTCCCGGCCCGAAGGACAGCTTTTATCTGTTCGAACGCTTCGCGAAGAATATCGAGCAGGCATCCGCAAGCTGACCTAAGTTGAGACGAATTTACAATGCGATACGGTATTTATGTATCATTAAGTAACAATTGTTTGACTCGGTTGTAAATTCCGCATCCACTTATTCTCAATATGGTGGATCCCGATGGCGGCATATCGACGGAAAAGGAAAGCTGGGCGGGCGTTTCGACACGCGAAACCGTCCGTCGAACGAGTCCCGTCGCCCTGCGGGGTTGGACCGATGATCCGTCTCAATTTGCGCCCGACTCAACCCTCGCTGTTGAGGATTGGATGGATATCTTGTGCCGCCATTGCGTCGTTCCCTACGCCCGGCAGGGTGATCGGCTGATCTTTGCGGCGGCGCGCTATATCGATGCGTTGAAAGCGGCGAGTGCCCTTGGGATTACGGAGAGGCTTGCGGATGTGATCCTCGTGGATCGCGCGACGGTCGATGCGCATCTGCTGGACCATTACGCCGAAGCCCTGACCGAGCGCGCGACCTCGGCCTTGCGTCAAACCGCACCGCATCTATCGGCATCGACCGGATTTCCGTTCTGGATGAAGGCATTATGGGGTGGCCTTGCGGTATTGGCCGGTGCGGCGCTCGTGGCGATGCCCTATGCGGCGATGCTGAATCTCTGGCTGCTATTCGTGCCTTACCTACTCGCTACGATGTTGCTGCGGGCATTCCTCATCGCTGGATCACTGCGCAAGCCTACGCCACGGCCAACGCCGCCCCGACGCACGCCCATCGTGACGATCTTCGTGCCGGTCCATGAC
>CALJIU010000197.1 GCA_937974055.1 uncultured Neomegalonema sp.
CCAACCACCCCATCCAGCCCCCCCGGCACCAGCGCACGCGCCAGCACACGGTTCGGATTGGTTGGCGGCGGAAAGCGCAACGCGGCGGATTTCTCGAACCCGAACCGCCGATAATAGGGCGCATCCCCCACCAGAATACAAGCCCGCCAGCCCAGCCCCTCCGCCCGCTCCAGCGCGGCAAAGATCAGCGTCGCGCCGATGCCTTCGCCCTGCCGGGTCGGGTGGGTGGCGACCGGCCCAAGCAACAGCATCGGTTCGGGAACCACGCCCACCCTCACCGGCCAGAATCGAATGCACCCGGCCAGCGCCGCCACCGCATCATCGTCCCGCGCGGTCAGGCATAGCGGGCCGACAGGCGCGACCCCCTCCCGCAAACGGTAGGATGAGAGGGCGGTGCGCCCCGGCGCGAAAGCCGTGTCGAGCAGGTATTCGATCTCCCAGCCATCCTCCGCCGTCTCGGTGGCGATGTGGATCATCGGGAGGGCATATCCCCGATCTCGACCCATCGCGCCCATCGGTCAGGGGCCGTGCGTTGCGCGCGCAGCTTGCCGGGGGCGGCATCGATGCCAGCGGGCGTCTCAGGCCACAGGAAAATCGCGCCGAGCAGCACTTCGCCACCCCCCGCCCCCAAGGCATCCAGCACTTCGCGCGTCGCAAGACTGCCGCCGCTGGACCAATAAGAGCCGACCCCCCGCTCCGTCGCGGCCAGCAGCAGGGTTTGGATCGCGGCACCGGCGGCGGCGATATGCTCCATATTCATCTCGGAT
Organism: uncultured Neomegalonema sp.; assembly: GCA_937974055.1. Taxonomy (GTDB): domain Bacteria; phylum Pseudomonadota; class Alphaproteobacteria; order Rhodobacterales; family Rhodobacteraceae; genus JAHDDY01. The sequence goes on from CALJIU010000197.1 coordinate 768, forward strand.
GCGGCCCAGTCGCCCCCCTCCTCCGGCAACCACGTCACCAGCAGCATCGCATCAGCGGCGGCCAGCATATTCGCGATTTTCGCGGGGGGTTTGGCAAAACCATCGAGCCGGGGGATAAGGTCGAGGCAGGCGGCTTTGTCCAGCGCATGAACGCGCCACGGCTCCGGCGCAGCGCCCCCCTCGCGCCCCGCCGCACAGGCCCGGTGAAACGGTGCCCACCCGGCGGCGGCGACCATGGCATCGACCGCCGCACGGTCCAGACCGCCCCCCGACAGCGGCGCAGCCGGATCGGGCAACAGCTTCAGCGTGCGCCTGCGCGCGGCGATATCAGCAATCCTATCCATCGGGTCGGACGCTACACAAGGGGGCGGACTTGGCAAGAAAAACCGGCTCCTCTCAGGGTGATAGCATGAAAGAATTTTCGCTACCCGCATCTGCAAAGTGTCTCGCATATAGAGCGATTTGTGTTTCACCCCGATCATCATTCCCATACGTCTTGATGCGAATGACGGGCCGGGTGAAACGCAAATCTGCCACAATGGATAATGTCATTTCCGCCTGCGCGGGCATGATACGTAATCCGCTTGATCGGCTCGGTTCGTTTTCTCCCTCCCCCGCTTGCGGGGGCGCGCCGCAGGGGGAGGGCTGGGGTGGGGGCATATGCGCTGGATTCTTAAAAGGTGGTCGTGCGGATAAATTGCCCCCCTCCCAGCCTCCCCCCGCAAGCGGGGGGAGGGGTATCCCGAACCAATCAGGCGGACACCGTATGATACCAAGGGCGGCAATCGCTGACCGTTTTCACTTTTCCACTCTGCTCCGGGCAAAGACCCGGAGCCTCGCAGAACAGCACTCCGCCTATCGGGGTTCCGGGTCTGCGCCCGGAACAGAGCGGTCAATGACCGCCGCCACTGGTATGACACTGGAAAAAGCGGCGGGAAGCCGGTTTTGCAGTCCTCTCTCAACAGCCGACTAGCTGACACACCAAATCGCCCCCCGCCGAGCGGCGGTGGCCCTAAATCTCGTCCTGAAGCCTGTCCCTACGGAGGCGCTTTCTCTCCCGCCAGCGCCATCAACGCCAGTTGATGCACCTCCCGCAGCAGCAGATCGATGGGTCGCTTCCCGCGCTCCACATGCCCCGGCGGTCTGCCCGGACGCATAACCCGAAGCGGCCTTTTCATCCCGGCCTGCTTTCGTGCAAGTCGTCTGGCCTGCCCCGGAATATCGTTCATTGCCGCAACCAGCGCCTCGACCCGACGGCGCAAAGCGGCAGCACTCACCGGATCATCCGGCGTAATCTCAACACGACTAGGCGGCGAGATATCCAGATCATCGAACCCCCGCACATTTGGCCCAAATCCCGGAGCGGTCTTCCGCTTCGGCGGTCCAACCTCCTTGCGAGGGTCCATCAAGACAAAGACCGGCTTCCGCCCGCCCGCCCCCTTGGGAATCTTCCCCGAAGGCGGCGACCGCTTCGCGCGTGGCTTCACGACGATATCCTTCGCCGCAATCTCGATCAGCCGTCGCAGCGTCGATTCCGCCGGACGCAGCAGCGCCAAAATCGCCAGGTGCATATGCCGCAAGACCGTATCGCCACTCCCAAGCATCGCGAGGATCTGCGCCACAATGGGCAGCAAATCCTCGCGATTGATCTCGATGCAGCGGGTCCAACTCATTTGCAGCGCGTATCCTCGTTAAAAACAAAACAAGAACAAACGACCCGAAAATTCACCGAAAGTCAAGCGCGCGCTGCTCCCTATTTCGGCACCGCGCAAACTTTCCAAGCGATAGCCGCGCGCCTCACCCCTTCCGCTCGATCAAGAGAAATGCGGCATCATCCCTGTCGGCGACCGAGACGGCCACGTGTTGCCCAAGTCGCATCTCGCCGAAAACGGTGCCGCCCGCATTCAGCACCCTACGCCGCGCATCCGGCATATCTTCAACGGCAAAGCCGATGCCCCAATATTCAAAACCGCCCCGTTCTTCGGCATCGCATTCATGGATGCTGGCCACGGGCGCGCCCTCCGCCGACAGGATGTCGTAATATCCGTCACGCGGCTCGAATTGCCAGCCGAACAAAGCGCGATAGAACGGCTTCACCGCACTGGCATCCGAGATATAGAGCGCATGGCCAACGCGCAGACCCGCCGCATCCATGCCCATCCCTCCACGCTCACCGTCGCCCTCATAGACCGTGAACCCCGCCCCAAGCGGATCGCGGATCAGGGCGACACTGCCTTCGGAGCCGTCGCGCTCCTGCATCTCGATCCGCCCGCCCTGCGCCTTTGCCGCCGCGACCACCGTGGCGACCGACTCGACCGCGATATAGCTCATCCAGAAACTCGGCAGGCCGATATCGCGGAATTTGGCGGGCATCTCATACACGCCCGCCACCGCCGAATTACCCGCGAAAGCATTCAGGTATCCGCCTTCCGATGCATCGAACCGCCATCCGAACAGGTCTTCGTAGAAACCCTCTGCTTGAGCCGGATGGTAGGCCGACAGGTCGCACCAGATGAACAGCCCTGTCATGTCAGAACCCCACCGCATCCCCACCCTTCAGGGCCAGCCGCTCGCGCGCCTGCGCCGGGGTTGCCACCGTCAGGCCCAGCGCCTCGACGATGGTGCGGATGCGCGCCACCTGCTGCGCGTTCGACGTGGCCAGCTCGCCCTTGCCGATATAAAGGCTGTCCTCCAGCCCCACGCGCAGATTGCCACCCAGCAAGGCGCTTTGGGTGGCAAACGGCATCTGATGCCGCCCCGCCGCCAGCACCGACCATTCGTAGTTTTCCTCGCCGAACAGCCGGTTCGCCGTGCGGTGCAGGTGCAGCATGTTATCCAGTTCCGCCCCCATCCCGCCGAGGATACCGAACACCATCTGGATGAAGAACGGCGGCTTCACCAATCCCTTATCCACGAACCATTTCAGGTTATACAGGTGCCCCAGATCATAGCATTCGAACTCGAATTTCGTGCCATGCGCCTCGCCGAGATTCTTGAGCGCGTATTCGATGGTGGCGAAGGTGTTCGGAAAGATGAAATCGCGGGTCATGCCCAGGAATTCCGGCTCCCATTCATGCTGCCATTCCGAATACTTCTCCAGCATCGGAAAGATTCCGAAATTCATGCTGCCCATATTCAGCGACGCCATCTCCGGCGAGGCTCCGGTCGCCGCCGCCAGCCGGTCATCCATCGTCATGCCGAGGCCCGCGCCGGTCGAGACATTCACCACCGCATCGGTGCTTTGCTTGATACGCGGCAAAAACTGCATGAAGGTTTCGGGCCGGGGGTCTGGCTTGCCCGTCTGCGGGTCGCGGGCGTGCAGGTGGATGATCGACGCCCCCGCCTCCGCCGCCTCGATACTGGCCGTCGCGATCTCATCGGGGGTGACGGGCAGGTGCGGTGACATGGTCGGCGTGTGGATGCCGCCCGTCACAGCGCAGGTGATGATGACCGGTTTCGCCATGTCGTCCTCCTCGTCCGGCCCTCTACTCGATGACCTTGATCCATGAACCCGGTTCCGGCTCCGCCCCCGGTGCCAAACCGTTGAGCAACCGCAACCGCCGCTGCCCACCCTCGCCCAAGCCGCCGCGCCGCGCAATCGCCGCGATGCTGTCCCCCGCCTGCGCCCGTCTCGTGCGGTATCGGTGGCGGGACAGGGCGGCGCTTGCATCATCTTGGCGGATGCTCGCCGTGACCCCCTCCAAGACCGGCACCATCTCCGCCATCCTCTGCGCCTCCGCGACCAAGCCCATCACCAGAAACGCATCACCGATATCGAGCACCACCAGCCGCGCGCCAATATTGTCCGGGATCTTGTCGGCGGGAACCGAACCGATCATCGCCGGGAACCCATTGATCACCGACCGACGCACCCCCTCGATTGGCAAATCCCGCTCGGCAAACACGGCCTGCGCCTCATCGAGCGTGGCATTCCCCGCCTCAATGATCTGAAACTCCAATGCCGCATCATCCGACGCAAGCCGCGTACGCTCGCCATGGAAGGGCAGGAAACCATCGGGCATATCGAAAGAAACACCCCGGTCGAGATTGCGATAGCGCCCATTGCGGATCAAACCGCCCTGATAGGTATCCTCGGCTGGCATACCGTCGATCACGGCCATCAAGCGCGCCTGCCCCGCCGCATCGACGGGCGTATCGGGGATAGGGCCAAAGGCGGCAATCCGCACATCCGTTGCGGGATACCCGTTGTACTCATCCGCCTCCAACGCATCGATACCGGCGCTGGCCAGCCGCCATGATTGCCATGCATCAATCCGTTCGAGCACCCGCCCCAGACTGCCCGGATCATAGCCGGTCTGCCGTAAAATGGCGGCGGAGGACCGGTCGGCATCCAATTCCTGTTCCTGTGAAAAGCTATCCAACTCGCCCAGCCGCTCCTGCACTTTCTGCGTGATGATGGCGATGCGGCGATTGCGCGATCCGCTCTGCGTGCCTCGCTCCTTGCGGGCCACGTCGAGGATCAGGCGCTCGGTCGCGGCGCGGCGTTCGGCGATGTGGCGGGCGGTGACGTGGCCGATCTCATGCGCGATCACCGCCGCCAGTTCCGCCTCGTCATTCGACATCGCGATCAGCCCGCGCGACAGATAGATTTGCCCCCCCGGCACGGTATAGGCCAGCGGCGCGCCGGTATCGAGGACGCCGATGCGGATTGGCGAGAACCCCGCCGGGATCACCGTCCCCGCCGACAACCGCGCGACCAATCCATCGAGATAGGCTTGCAGCCGCGCCTCCTCGTAGACCCCACCGTTCGCCTGCAGGAAACCCGGCGTCGTCTGCGCCCCCATCGCCCGCTCCGCCTCGGCATTCGCCACCACCCCCGGCGGGGTCGTCGCACAGGCGGC
>CALJIU010000198.1 GCA_937974055.1 uncultured Neomegalonema sp.
TCGCAACGCAACCACCGCCTCACCCAGCATTTCGCCGGGGCGTTGGCCGATGCGGGTCTGATCTACGAGGTCGAGCAGGAGCAAATGTGGTCCGAGGCCGATGGCCGCTTCCTGCCCGACCGTTATATCGAGGGCACCTGCCCCAATTGCGGTTCCACCAACGCGCGCGGCGACCAGTGCGAAACCTGCACCAAGCAGCTAGACCCCACCGACCTGATCGACCCCCGCTCCGCCATTTCCGGCAGCACCGACGTCCATCCCCGCCGCACGAAGCACCTCTATCTCAAACAATCCGCCCTACGCGACCGCATCCGCGCATGGATCGACACCAAAACCGACTGGCCGATCCTCGTCACCTCCATCGCCCGCAAATGGCTTGATGACGGCGACGGGCTACAGGATCGCGGCATCACCCGCGACCTCGATTGGGGCGTGCCGGTCAAGCGCGGCGACGCGGATTGGCCGGGCATGGAGGGCAAGGTTTTCTACGTCTGGTTTGACGCCCCCATCGAATACATCGCCGCCACCGCCGAATGGGCCGATGCCAATGGCAAATCCGAGGCCGATTGGCGGCGCTGGTGGCGCGAGGACGAGGGCGCGAACGACGTGCGCTATCTGCAATTCATGGCCAAGGACAACGTCCCCTTCCATACGCTCAGCTTCCCGGCCACCGTCATGGGGTCACAGGAAGCGTGGAAGATGGTCGATTACCTCAAGGGCTTCAACTGGCTCACCTATCAGGGCGGCAAGTTCTCCACGTCGTCCGGTCGCGGTGTCTTCATGGATCAGGCGTTGGAGATCCTGCCCCCCGATTACTGGCGCTGGTGGCTGCTATCGAATGCCCCCGAAAGCGCCGATAGCGACTTCACATGGGAGGCGTTCCAAGGCGGCGTGAACAAAGACCTCGCCGACGTCTTGGGCAATTTCGCCTCCCGCGTGACCAAGTTCTGCCGCTCCAAATTCGGCGAAACCGTCCCCGAAGGCGGCACTCCCGGCGAGGCCGAGGCGGCCCTGACGGCGGAGGTGCAGCGCCGCCTCGACGCCTATGCGAGCGCGATGGAGGCGGTCGAGATGCGCAAGGCCACCGCCGAGCTGCGCGCCCTCTGGGTCGCGGGCAACGAATACCTGCAACACGCCGCCCCGTGGACCGTCTTCAAGACCGACCCGGAACAGGCCGCCATGCAGGTTCGCACCGCCCTCAACCTCGCCGCCCTCTACGCCACGGTGTCGCGCCCCTTCATCCCCGATTCCTGCGATGCGCTGGCCACGGCACTGAACACCCCCGCCGATGCCCCGTGGCCCGACAGCGCCGAGGCGGCCCTCGCCGCCCTCCCCACCGGCCACGCCTTCACGGTGCCGGACAACCTGTTCCGCAAGATCGAAGATGCCGAGCGCGAAGGGTGGGAGGCACAATTCGCAGGTGCATAAGAATTCGCCGTTCACGCCTTTGTCAGTGCAAAGTGACTACTGCCCGTTATCCAATTCCGTCTAAGTTTTGCAAAAGGATCGGACACACCGATCACCACGGCCTCACCGGATCGCCGCGTACCCGCATAGGGTAGAATGACGATCCGGCTTGGCATTGGAACAGCTCTGATCCGAGGCGTAATCCATGCATCCCCACATCCTCAGAACCGCAAGAACCCTCGCCGCCCTCGTCATCCTGTGCCTATCCTTGGCAAATCCGGCCACCGCCAGGCAGACGGCGACATCGATGCTACAGGCTTTCCATTCCAGCCTGATCGACCGCTATCCGAGCGTCTCGCACCTCTCCACCGAGGATTTGGCGCAGATGCTGCCGGAAAACGTCGTCCTGTTCGATGTGCGCAAACAATCCGAATACGATGTCAGCCGCATCGAAGGGGCGATCCGCGTCTCGCCTTCGGTCAGTTCCTCAGCCTTCATGCGCGAACACGCGGAGACCATCAAGGGCATGACCGTCGTCTTCTATTGCTCGGTCGGCGAACGATCCAGCCGATTGGCCGAGCGCGTCATGTCCAAAGACACGCAGGCGGATGCCATCTACAACCTCGCCGGCGGGGTCTTCAAATGGCATAACGAGCACAAGGATGTCACCGCCGATGGGGGAGCAACGACCGCTATCCATCCGTTCAATAGACGATGGGGTCGCCTGCTCGAACGCCAAGACGATATCCGCATGAAACCTCTGATCGCACCCTGACAGGCACGAAATGCCGCATCTCATCCGGGAACAATCCACCGACACGTCCATTGCTAATGCATGGTCCAAACGGACAAGCAAGAAGAAGGAGACGTATCATGGACACCTTGGTTGGCCTCATCCCCGCTCTCGCAATTGCAACATTGCTGATCTTTCTCGTCTACCTCGTAGTGATGAAGAAGAAGACCGAAGAAATTCAGGACGAACACGACACGACCGCCCTCGCTAAAAGCACCACGCCCAGCGAGAGCGACCCGTCGAAGCGCTATACGAAAGACGACATGCTGCGTGATCGCCCAACGACCGCGTAACGAAAAGCCCCAGACAAATTCGGGGCGACTTCCCTTCAACAGATACGAAAACGCCGGGGTCATTTCCCCGGCGTCAGGCTGCTGACAAAGGTCTCGCATTTGCGGGTCCTTTTTGATTCTATGGGTCATGTTGAGGAAACGTGGCCCGTTGCAGACAGAGCTTGAGATGGTGACGCTCGATGGTCTGGTTCCGGAAGATCACCTGCTTCGCAAGATCGACGCGGTGATAGATTTCAGCTTTATCCATGACCTTGTTGCGCCGCTTTACTGCGCGGATAACGGACGCCCGGCGCTCGATCCCGTGCTGATGTTCAAGGCGCTGTTCGTGGGCTACCTATTCGGTGTGCGCTCGGAGCGGCAGTTGGTGCGCGAGATCGAAGTGAACGTCGCCTACCGCTGGTTTCTGGGGCTGCGTCTGACGGATCGGGTATTCGATGGCTCGACCCTGAGCCAGAACCGGCGCAGGCGGTACAACGATACCTCGGTTGCGCAGGACATCTTCGACGAGATCGTCGCGCAGGCAATCCGCCTTGGTCTGGTGGATGGGACGGTGCTCTACACCGACAGTACGCATCTGAAGGCCAATGCGAACAAGGGCCGTTACGACAAGGAAGTGGTGGAGAAAAGCCGCGCGGATTACTGGGACGCGCTGGACGAGGCGGTCGAGGAAGACCGCCGCGCCCGTGGCAAGAAGCCCCTGAAAGACAAGCCCCGCGAGCCGGTCTCGAAGGAAACGAAGATCAGCCGCACCGATACCGATGCTGGTTACATGGTGCGCGACGGCAAACCGAAGGGGTTCTTCTACCTCGATCATCGCACGGTGGACGGCAAGCTGGGGATCATCACCGACACCTATGCCACGCCTGCCAATGTCCATGACAGCATCCCTTATCTAGGTCGGCTTGATCGCCAACGAGAGCGGTTCGGCTTTACTGTTGGCGCTGTCGGCTTGGATGCGGGCTATGCCACGGCGGGGATCGCGAAGGGTCTGGAAGACCGAGACATTCCCGGCGTCACCGGCTATCGCAGGCCGACACCACCAAAACCGGGGATGATGCCGAAGAAGGCCTACGTCTATGAACCGGACACCGACGGCTATCGCTGTCCCGAAGGCCAGCTTCTCGCCTACGCCACGACCGACCGCAACGGCTATCGCCACTACAAAAGCGATCCTTCGATCTGTGCGCAGTGTCCCTTGCTCGCTTCGTGTACTGCCAGCGCGAACAAGACCCGCGTCCTCACCCGCCATGTCTGGCAAGACGCCAGAGAGAGAGCCGACGCACACAGGCTGACCGATTGGGGCAAACGTGTCTACAAGCGCCGCAAGGAAACCGTCGAACGCTCCTTTGCGGACGCCAAGCAACTCCACGGACACCGATACGCCCGATTCCGAGGGCTGGTCGGAGTGAAATGCCAGTGCTTGCTTGCTGCGACCGCACAGAACATCAAGAAAATAGCCCTCGCTACAACGCCGATCCAACCAAAACCAGCATGAGGGCAAGGCAACCCCCAACTCTCCTCCAAACCAAACCAAGTCACTTCGCCCAAAGAAAAACCCCGCCACAAAATGACGGGGTTTGTCAGCAGTCTG
>CALJIU010000199.1 GCA_937974055.1 uncultured Neomegalonema sp.
GCATGGCTTGGGGCGCAACCTGCGTATTCCACGCGGCGAGGCGCAGGAATTCATCAATGCGTATTTCGAGAAGTTCCCCGGTATCCGCGCCTATATGGACGAGATGAAGGCCAAGGCGAAGGCCGATCTGTATGTCGAGACGCTGTTCGGGCGGCGCATCCACACGCCCCATATCAACAGCAAGGGACCGCAGCGCGGCTATCAGGAGCGGGTGGCGATCAATGCGCCGATACAAGGCACCGCCGCAGATGTGATCCGCCGTGCGATGATCCGGGTGCCAGCGGTGCTGGAGGCCGAAAAGCTGTCGGCGCGGATGCTGTTGCAGGTCCATGATGAATTGGTGTTCGAGTGCCCGGAGGCGGAGGCCGAACCGCTGATTTCCAGCGTGCGTGCCGTGATGGAGAATGCCGCCGATCCAGTGGTGCAGTTCTCGACGCCATTGGTCGTGGATGCGGGGCAGGGAGCCAACTGGGAAGCGGCGCATTGAGGACGTAAAAAAGCCCCGGAGATGATCCGGGGCTTGGGTTGGGAGCGGTCAACTGCGCGAGGCGCTCTGGCATTGGGGCGTCCAAGCCTCGCGCGCCAGACCCCAGCGGTGGTCGAGCGGGGCGTGGGGGTCGGAGACGAGGCGGCCCGCCGCCAGACCGCGATACAATTCGCGCAGGGTCATGTTGCGGCCCCCATAGATATCGAAGGGCACGGCGCAGAACGAGCCGATTTCCTGCTCGCTCATCTCGTTGCCGGAGGCGAAGATCGCCTCGATCACGGGTTTTTCGGAGAAGTTTGCATTTTCCCAGCTAGGATTGCTGCGCATGGCGTCGAGAAGGCGGAACTTGGCTTCGAGCTTCTTGTCGCGACCCGGAGTGGAATATTCGCCGTATTCACCGATGCTCATGCATTGGCGAGAATTGTTCTCTTCCATGCGGGCGAGGTAGTTGAGACCGTGATTGACGATATCGACGCGCTGCACGGCGTAATCGCAGAGCGAGGCGAACAGGCGTGAAGCTTTCTGTTCGATAGGCTCCTTGACGGTGGCGAGGGCCTCCTGCGTGGCGAGGGCGAATGCTTCGCGGCTGCCGCCCAGCTTTGCGGCGATTTCCCACTGCTCCTCGCTTGCGCCGGGCACTTTGGCGGGGGCGGTGCGCAGGTGTTCGATGGGCTTGAAACGGCGATAGCCATCGCGTTTGCGGCTGTCTTCGGCCACTTCGGCGGGGAAGTCGTTGATCTCTGCCATGATGCGCCACGCACGCGGGCTGGAATGGGACAGGGTCGTCATCGCTCCGGTCGGCTGCACGTCCTTGACGATATAGGCATGGTTGCGGGGCAGCAGGAACATGTCGCCCGGCTTGATGTCGTCGAGCGCCACCGGATAGGTGTCCTGCACGAGGTTCAGCGTGCTGGTGACGTCACTGACATATTCGATGAAGGCGCGGACCTTGTCGGACTCGGTATATTCCGGTCCCTTGTAAGTCTTCCAAGTGCCGTCATCGTTTTCGTGGCGGCGGGTATCGCGGTAGCCGTCCCACTTCGTGAGGTCATTGGATAGCGTGCGCCGCTTGCCGGTCGGATCGTTGATCGCGAAGGGCAGGGAGTTCTCGTAGGCGTACATGATGCGCATCGCGTAGATCGCATCGGAGCAATCGAGAGCGAGGCCGAAGACTGTCTGTTCTTCGGGCTTGTGGAAGTAGTCCTTATCGAAATTATCGCGGACCCATTCGGCATAGGCGGTTTCATGCGCCTCGGTCCATTCGTTCGTCGCTTCCCAGATCGCGGCTTGGGCGGGAATGGCTGACAGACCAACCAGCAGACCGGCGATGGCCGTCAGACGACGGGTAATGCGCTTCACCATAGGAATTCTCCCGCGATAAGATTGACTATTTTAACAAGTATAGGATGTGACGGGGCGTTTGTCCCGACACATCCACAATCTCAAGTCATTGTGACCGCATGGTGTTAACGCGGTATCAGCCGACGAGTTCAATGCCGGAGAAGAAATATGCGATTTCGATCGCGGCATTCTCGGCGCTGTCCGAACCGTGGACCGAGTTTTCACCGATGGATTCAGCGAAGGACTTGCGCACGGTGCCTTCGTCGGCTTCGGCGGGGTTGGTTGCGCCCATGACTTCGCGGTTCTTCGCAACGGCGTTTTCGCCTTCGAGCACCTGCACGATGACGGGTGAGCGGGACATGAATTCGGTCAGCTCACCGAAGAAGGGACGCTCGGCGTGGACCTCATAGAATTTGCCAGCCTGTGCTTGGGTCAGATGAATGCGTTTCTGCGCGATGATTCGCAGGCCCGCATTCTCGAATAGCGTGTTGATTTTGCCGGTTAAATTACGCTCGGTTGCATCGGGCTTGATGATCGAAAGGGTACGTTCAGTGGCCATTGGTCGGCTCCTTGGATTTTGTGGAATTGCCCATTCTTGAGTTGTTAGAAGGGATTGCGGCGCGCTTATCATGCTGTCACGGAGGAAGGAACCGCTTTTCTGCGGCGGCGATGCAAAATCCGAAGGGGGTTGTAGGGGCGAAAGTTGCTAAATATCTCGAAATGCAGCGGGATTGCAGATAGACTGCGGCCCACTATCATATCGGGTGGCCCTGCAACGAGGCCGCGTAACGATCTGGAGAACGGATAATGACTTTGATGCTCGCAGCCTTTCTGTCCATGATTATCGTCGGCGCAGCCGTCATCGGCTGGCTTTTGCGCTGGTATTTGGTTCTTGGCGATGATGCGGTCGATCCCCGTGAACTCGGACGACTGGATGAGACGAGTGGGATGCCGTCATGAAAACCCTTCTTTTGATCGGGTATCTGCTGTTCCTGATATTGGGCGCAGCAGTTCTTGGGTGGCTGGCCCGGTGGTATAAATACGGCGGGCGATGCGGACCGGATGGCCTGAAAGACGGTATCCCGAATATCGATGTCGAGGCCCGGACGGTGACGCTCGACGGGTCCGAGCCGGCACTGGCCATCGATGCGAAGAAAACCGAAGCGGTGAAGATCGCGTCGGAGAAGGCGGCAGCGGCGGGCGAAAGCACGCGGTCGGCTCTGGGTACGCTGAAAGCGGGCTATGCAGAGGGACGCGAGGCCGGGACGATGCCCGACGCGCCCGGCGACGACTCCACCGCCGCACGTTTGGCCGCTGTGGCGGGAAGCGTGGCTACGAAGGTGGAAACCGGCCTGTCGAGCGCATCGGAAACCGTGAAGGCAAAGGCCGCGCGTGTGACGGAAACGGCCAAGTCGACGGTGGCGTCGGTTAAAGGTGGCTTTACCGAGGGTAAGGCCGAAGGCGATACGCCTGATGCGCCTGCGGATGGGTCTATCCTTGCGAAAGTCGGTGCGGCTGTCGGCGGTGCGACCGCTGCGGTCGGGGCTGGCGCTGCAAAGGCGACCGAGAGTGTGAAGGGCGCGGTGTCTGGTGCTGGTGACAGTGCCACGTCGGCGGCTGCGTCGGTGAAGGACGGCTTTGCCGAGGGTAAGGCAGAGGGCGATACGCCTGATGCGCCTGCGGATGGGTCTATCCTTGCGAAAGTTGGTGCGGCTGTTGGCGGTGCGACCGCTGCGGTCGGGGCTGGCGCTGCGAAGGCGACCGAGAGCGTCAAGGGCGCGGTGTCTGGTGCTGGTGACAGCGCCACGTCGGCGGCTGCGTCGGTGAAGGATGGTTTTGCCGAGGGTAAGGCCGAGGGCGATACGCCTGATGCGCCTGCGGGTGGGTCGATCCTCGCGAAAGTTGGTGCGGCTGTTGGCGGTGCGACCGCTGCGGTCGGGGCTGGCGCTG
>CALJIU010000200.1 GCA_937974055.1 uncultured Neomegalonema sp.
GCCGTCGTCGTGATGGTGCTGAAATTCGAACCGACACTGATCACCGATCCCTTCGTCTATGGCTTCGATACCTCGCAATGGACGATTGGGGAGGGGACGCTGACGCGAAAGTTCGGCTCTGGGCCGATGAACATATTGGCGCAGCGATTATACGGGATTACGACGAATTACGTGCTGGTTTCGGTTCCGCTATTCATCTTCATGGCGACCTTGCTCGAACGCTCTGGCATCGCGCGCGATATGTATTCATCGCTTCAGATGTGGATGTCGCGTACGCGCGGCGGCATCGCCGTCGTCACCGCCATCATGGCCATCGTCATGGCGGCGATGTCCGGCATCATCGGGGGCGAGGTCGTCCTGCTCGGTTTGATCGCGCTGCCGCAGATGCTGCGCCTCGGCTACAATCAGGATTTCGCCATCGGCACGATCTGTGCGTCCGGCTCGCTCGGTACGATGATCCCGCCCTCCATCGTCCTGATCTTCTACGGCCTGATTACCGAGACTTCGATCCACTCATTGTTCAAGGCCGCGTTCCTGCCCGGTTTCATCCTCGCGGGCTGTTATATCATCTATATTCTGTGGCGTGCGAACCGCTATCCAGAACAGGCCCCGCTGCCCGAACCCTCGCCCGACGATCTGACCGGCACCGATAAGCTCGTCTACGGCCTTGCGCTGTTGTCGATTATCGGCGCGGCGGCCATGGGGCTGATGCTCTTGCGTGGTTGGTACCTGCACTGGTCGGGCGGAATCGAGCCGGAAACCGGCTACGTGGCGGAGACGTATCTCACGAAAGCGGCAATTACCTGTGGGCTGCTGCTGTTCGTCACGCTGTTCGTTGTCGGGCCGAAGGTGGCCGGGCGGGCGTGGCAGGCGGGCAAGGGCATGGTTGCGCCGTTGTTGGTGGTCTTCGTCGTGCTCGGCTCGATCTATGGCGGTATCACCGGCATCACCGAAGCCGCCGCGATGGGGTCGGTCGCTGTGCTGCTGCTGATCATCATGCGGGGCGAATTCTCGTTCCGGCTGCTGACCGAAGCGTCGATGCGGACCTTTAAATCGACCGGCACGATCATCTGGGTGACGCTGGGCGCGACCGCGTTGGCGGGGGCCTATACCATCGCGGGCGGGCCGACCTACGTGGCCAACCTGATCATCGGCTACGACCTGCCGACAATGGGCGTGCTGCTGGTGATGATGGTGATCTTCCTGTTCCTCGGCGCGTTCATGGACTGGACTGGCATCGTGCTGCTGGTGATGCCCGTCTTCCTGCCTATCGTGCTGAAACTGCCAATGACGGAGTTGGGCCTGACGGGTGGTCTGGATAGCCAGACGATGGTGAAGGTCTGGTTCGGGATATTATTCTGCGTGAACATGCAGGTCAGTTTCCTGTCTCCGCCCTTTGGTCCGGCGGCCTTCTACCTGAAATCGGTGGCACCGCCACATATCAGCTTGCCGCAGATCTTCCGTGGCTTCCTGCCATTCATCGGCATTCAGATCCTGATCCTCGCGCTCGTCCTGCTGGTGCCGCAGATCACGACGGTCTTCCTGTAATGGATGTACCGACCGGCGCGGCACCCGCCGCCGTGCGGCTGGACCCGCGCGACAATGTGGCGATAGCCATTCGCCCGCTGGCGGTTGGTGAGGTGGCGCTGGGCGTGACGATTGGCGAACCTATTCCGCGTGGCCACAAGGTTGCGCTGGCCGCGATTGCGGCGGGGGAGAGGGTGGTGAAATACGCGCAGGGTATCGGCGCGGCCTCCGCCGATATTGCGCCGGGGCGGCATATCCATACCCATAATCTCGCCTTTCAGGCGTCGCGTCAGGATCATCACTATTGCGAGGCGGCGGCGACGACCGAGTACCTGCCGGTCGAAGAGCGGGCGCAGTTCATGGGTTATCACCGCCCCGATGGACGGGTTGGCACGCGCAACTTCATCGCCGTCATCACCTCGGTCAATTGCTCGGCGACCGCCGGTCGCTTGATTGCGGAGCATTTCGGGGATGCGCAGATGGCGGCCTTTCCGAATGTCGATGGTGTTGCGGCCTTCGTCCATGGCACCGGCTGTGCGATGGCACCGGATTCGGATGGGTTCGAGAATTTGCAGCGGGTGATGTGGGGCTATGCCCGCAACCCCAATTGCGGCGGCGTGTTGATGGTGGGGCTGGGCTGCGAGACGATGCAGATCGACCTGCTGCTCGAATGTTATGGGATGGAGCGCGGTCCTTTGGTCCGCACGATGAACATTCAGGACATGGGGGGATTGCGGCGCACCGTTGACGCTGGGGTCAAAATCGTCGAGCAAATGTTGCCCCATGCCAATGCATTAGAGCGCGCCCCCGCCGATGCCTCGCATCTGATGCTGGCGCTGCAATGCGGGGGGTCGGATGCATGGTCGGGGGTGACGGCTAATCCGGCCTTGGGCTTTGCCGCCGATTTACTGGTGCGTAATGGCGGGACGGCGGTCTTGGCCGAAACGCCCGAAATCTATGGCGCTGAACATATGCTGACCGCGCGGGCGCGCGATGAGGACACCGCGCGTAAGCTGATGGAGCGTATCGCGTGGTGGGAAGCCTATACCGGCAAGCATGGCGGGACGATGGATAACAACCCGTCGCCCGGCAACAAGGAAGGCGGGCTGACCACGATTCTCGAAAAATCGCTCGGCGCGGTGGCCAAGAGTGGTACTTGCACGTTGGAGGGTGTCTATCGCTACGGCGAGCCGATCGACCGCAAAGGCTTCGTGTTTATGGACAGTCCCGGCTATGACCCCGCCTCGATAACCGGCGAGATTGCGTCGGGTTGTACCCTTGCGGCCTTTACCACGGGGCGCGGGTCGGTCTTTGGATCGAAGCCCACGCCCTGCATCAAGATCGCCTCGAATACCGAGATGGCGACGCGGATGGCCGAGGATATGGACGTCAATGCGGGCCGTATCATCACCGATGGCGCGAGCATCGAAGACGTCGGCACCGAGATATTCAACCTGCTTCTGCGTGTTGCTTCGGGCGAGCCACCGCTATCCGAAGCGCAAGGCTTGGGCGATTACGAGTTCGTGCCTTGGCAGATTGGCGCGGTGATGTGACGCTTTAGGCGGGTTCGACCTCGATCATGCCTTCATCCACCGCCAATTCGCGCATTTTCTCCTGCAATTTCTCGAACGCACGCACCTCGATCTGGCGGATGCGTTCGCGCGAAACGCTGTAGATATTTGACAGGTCTTCGAGTGTGACGGGGTCGTCGCGCAGGCGGCGTTCGCGCAAGATGTGCTGCTCACGCTCGTTGAGGGTTTTCATCGCCTGATCTAACAGGCCCATGCGCTTGTCGTATTCCTCGGTTTCGGCGACTTCGTTGGCATGGTCCGATTCATCATCGGGCAGCCAATCCATCCATTCGGCAGAGCCGCCATCCTCGCCGCCACCACGCATCGGGGCGTTGAGCGAGGCATCGCCGCCACCGCCCATGCGCCCGTTCATCATCACCACATCATCCTCGGAAACCGAGAGGGATTTGGCGATCTTGGCGACCTGTTCAGGGCGCAATTGGCCGTCTTCAAGCGCGTTGATCTTGGATTTTGCGCGGCGCAGGTTGAAGAACAGCTTCTTTTGGCTGGCGGTCGTGCCGATTTTGACGAGCGACCACGAGCGCAGGATGTATTCCTGAATCGCGGCGCGAATCCACCACATGGCGTAGGTCGACAAGCGGAAACCTTTGTCGGGATCAAAGCGTTTGACCGATTGCATCAGGCCGACATTCGCCTCGGAAATGACCTCGGAAATCGGCAGGCCGTAGCCGCGATAGCCCATTGCGATCTTGGCCGCGAGACGCAGGTGTGACGTGACAAGCTGATGCGCCGCTGCCGTATCCCCGTGATCCACCCATGCCTTGGCGAGCATGAATTCCTGCTCTTTTTCCATCATCGGAAATTTGCGGATCTCGGAAAGATAGCGGCTCAGACCGTTATCGGAACTGAGGGTCGGTAGGTTGCCAGTCGCGGCCATGAAGATATCCCGTTAAGAAAGATTTCGAGAGTATTAAAACATGTTTAGGTCAGGAGTGTGACCAAAGTTTTAATCGGAAAAACGTTCCGTGCCGCCCGTGAATAGTCTGCACAATTCGGTGATGTCTTGGGGAATTGGCGATGAACAGCGTACCGCTACGCCCGTTACGGGGTGGGTGAAGCCGAGCGTTGCGGCGTGCAGGGCTTGGCGCGGGAACGCCTTGATGGCGATGCGGGCCTCTTCGGGCAGCGAATTGGGCGGAATGCGTGCGCGGCCATAGGTTTGATCGCCAACGAGGGGGTGGCCGATATGGGCGAGGTGGACGCGGATCTGGTGGGTGCGGCCTGTCTCTAGCTGGCATTCGACCATCGTTGCCGCGCCGAGGTTTTCGCTGATGGCGACGCGGGTGATGGCATGGCGTCCATCCTCGATATTGACTGCCATTTTCTTGCGGTCAGTGCGCGAGCGCCCGATGGTCGTTTCGATGCGAATGCGGCCCGGCTCGAAGCTGACCGAGGGCAGGCCCGATAGGCGGGCATCGGCGCGGCTGGGTAGACCCCAGACGACGGCGCGGTAGAGGCGCTCGATGGTATGGGCGGCGAATTGTTCGGATAAACCGTGATGGGCGGCGTCGGATTTGGCGACGACGAGGATGCCGCTGGTGTCCTTGTCAATGCGGTGGACGATGCCGGGGCGGCGCTCTCCGCCGATGCCGGAAAGGCTGTCGCCGCAATGGTGCAGCAGGGCGTTGACGAGGGTGCCGGTCCAAGAGCCGGGGGCAGGGTGGACGACCATGCCCACGGGCTTATCCACGACGATCAGGTGTTCGTCTTCGTAGAGGACGGTGAGGGGGATGTCCTCCGGCTCTGGCGTGGCGGGCAAGGGGGGCGGCACGTCGATGGCGAAGCTGTCCCCGGCGCGTACTTTACGTGAGGCATCGGTCATCGGCTTGCCGCCGGGATGGGTCGTGACGCTGCCGCCTTCGATAAGGGCGCGCAATCGCGAGCGGCTGATGCTATGGGCTTCGCAGAGCAACGCGAGCGCCTTGTCGAGGCGCGCGGGTCCGCTATCCTCTGGGATCGTTACGATCAGGAGGCTGGCATCGGAGCCGTCAACAGGGGGGAGCGCATCGGTCATGCCAAGCCGGATACACCAGAACACGCCCGCGCGCGACGATGAACTGCCGGAAATTCCCGAACCCGCGAACCTGCGCTTTCTGCGCCGGATGGTGACGCTGTTGATGGTGACGATGATCGTGGGAATCATGGTCGTCGCCGGGGCGCTGGTGATGCGGATCGCGGGGGAGGGGGGCGGTGGCCCGACCATGACCGAAATTCGCGTCGAGGCGGGGTATTCGGTGGTCAGCGTCGATCACGGAGCGGGGGATCGGCTGGTGCTGGTGCTGGAGGATGCGAGCGGGGCGCAGGTGGTGCGGGTGTACCGGACGATGGGGGCGGCGGAGAGCTATCGGGTGGTAGAGGACTGAGGCGCTATTTTCCTCCCGCGCGCTCCGCAAACATCTTCGCGTCCGAAACCCCCGCCATGCGCATATAGGTTCCCTGCCCGATGCAGATCAGCGTCTCCTCGCCGTCCTTTGAGGCGTAGAGGTCCATGCGGCAGACGGTGATGTTCTTGCCGGGGCGGATGACGTGGCCCTCGGCGCGCAGGTGGTCGCCTTCACCGGGGGCGAGCATGTTGATCTTGAATTCGACCGTCAGCACCGAATCCCCGGCCCCGATCAGTGTCTGGGCCGCGTGACCCCCGACGATATCCATCAGGGTCGAGACGACGCCGCCATGAACGTAGCCGTGATGCTGTAGCGTGACGGGAGTGATGGGTTGGCGCAGCTCGATAAAGCCCGGTTCGCAGCGGGACATCTCGGTTTCCAAGACATGCAGGATCGCGCCCCGTGAAAAGCTGTCGCGGACGGTGGCCTCGAAGTCGTCATGGCGGGGCTTGAACGGGGTCATGGGGCGGTCCTTCGCTGTCTGGTAGCTTCGTTACACCGGATTCGGCGCGCGTTACGCAAGGGGCAAAGCGTGTGGGCGGTGGATTCTGCCGGTAGCGGGTATTCGTCGGCGGTTCGACGGTGTAGGTTGATCGCGTAAACCGATACAAGGACACCGCCGATGACTCCCGCCACTGACGCCCGCGAAATCCGATCCACCGATGAGCGCAACGCCGCGCTGATGGAGGCTTTGCGCGGGGTCGTCGGGGCGGCCCAAGCGAAGACCGCGCATTACGGAAAGACGCTGGTCGGGGTGGATGCTGCGGGCCTGCGCACGCGCGCCGATCTTGCCGCGCTGCCGGTGCTGCGCAAATCGGACCTGATCGCGCAGCAGGAGGCCGCGCCGCCCTTTGGCGGGCTGGCGGCGGATGATGCGGCGGCGATGGCGCGTTTGTTCCTGTCGCCGGGTCCGATTGCCGAGCCGCAGACAGGGCATGGGGCGGATGCGTGGCGGTTCGGGCGGGCATTGGCCGCCGTGGGCATCGGGCGCGGAGATATCGTGCATAACTGCTTTTCGTACCACCTGACCCCGGCGGGGTTCATGGTCGATGCGGCGGCGGCATCCTTGGGCTGTGCCGTCTTTCCCGGTGGCGTGGGCAATACGCAGGTGCAGGGGCAGGCGATGCGGCGCTTTGGTACGACCGCCTATGTCGGCACGCCCGATTTCCTACGCATCATTCTTGAGGCCGCCGATGAAGAGGGCGCGCCGGTGACGGGTGTGACCAAGGCGCTGGTCTCTGGCGGGCCGCTGTTTCCAGCGATGCGTGACTGGTACGGCGAGCGGGGCATTCGTGTGCAGCAAGCCTATGGCACGGCGGATGTGGGGCTGATCGGCTATGAGACGGATGCGCTGGATGGGTTGGTCGTCGACGAGGATGCGCTGGTCGAGATCGTGCGGCCCGGTACCGGCGACGTGGTGCCCGATGGCGAGATCGGGGAGGTGGTGGTGACGACCTTCGATCCGATCTATCCGATGATCCGGTTCGCCACGGGCGATCTGTCGGCGGTGATGCCGGGACACTGCCCCACGGGGCGGACCAATATGCGGCTTGCGGGCTGGAAGGGACGCGCGGATCAGACCACCAAGGTCAAGGGCATGTTCGTGCATCCCGAACAGGTGGCGCGGGTCGCCAAAGCGCATGGTATCGCGCGCGTGCGGCTGGAGGTGACCGAGGCCGAGGGGCGCGATTCGATGGTGCTGCTATGCGAGGGGCAGGGCGACGAGGCGGCGGTGGCCGAGACGTTGACCCGTGAGTGCCGCCTCAACGGTACGGTGCGCTTTACCGGCGGCGAGGCTCTGCCAAACGATGGCAAGGTGATCGACGACCGCCGGGCGCTCTGACTAGCATGTCACTGTGGACGCGCCTGCGTGACCGGATTGCCGCGCTGGGGGGGCTGATCGGCTTTTTCAGCGCGCGCAAACCGCCCGAATCCAGCGAGGCCTTTGCCATGGCGATCGTTGCGCTGGGGGCGAAGATGGCGAAATCCGATGGGCGCGTCACGCGCGACGAGGTGCTGGCCTTTCGCGAGGTGTTTCGGATCGAGGATGACGATCTACCCGATGTGGGGCGGCTGTACGATCTGGCGCGGCAGGATGTGGCGGGGTTCGATCTCTATGCGCGGCAGATTGCGCGGATGTTCGCAGGCCGGGACGAGATGTTGGAAACGCTGCTGGATGGGCTGTTTCATATCGCGCAGGCGGATGGCGCGCTGCATGAGAACGAGATGCTGTTCCTGAACACCGTGGCCGAGATTTTCGCGGTGCCGGATGACGTATTCGAGCGGGTGCGCCTGCGTAATCTGCCCGCGCAGGACCGGTCGCCCTATGACCTGTTAGGGGTGTCGCCGGATATGGATTTGCCCGCGATTCGAAGTGCTTGGCGGGCGTTGGCGGCGCGGTTGCATCCGGATCGGTTGCAGGGCGAGGGGTTGCCCATCGAGGCGCTGCGCCTGACCGAAGCGCGGTTGGCCGAAGTGAATGCCGCCTTCGATGCCATTCGGCGATCACGGACGCTGCCGTCTTCGGGATAGCGCGCTTGGCTTTCACCACACGTTAAACACAATCCGTTAAATATCGACGGGACGCGGCCCCCTGTGCCGCACGGGATGACGGAGACTCCTCATGGCCGATGGTGCCGATGACCAAGGCAAACTCAGTAAATTGGCCCGCCTCAAGAGCCTGAAAAGCGGCTTGAAGGCATCCGAGAAAGTGTCGGAGGACGATTCGGCAGACCTGTCGCTGGATGCGGTGCTGGGCGAGGAAGAACCTGCGCCTGCGCCCAAGGTTACGCCGGTTGTCGATGTTCCAAAGGCAAAGGCCGTCGACGCGCCAACGCCAAAATCCGGCGAGAAGGATGGCGAAAGCCTCAGTTCGTATTTTGAGGCGCTGGGAATCGTGCCCGATGCCGCGAAGGTGGACGGGGCCACGGGGAAAGCCCCCACCAGCTATTCCGCGCCCTCCGATATCTATACCGCCGCCGCCTCGCAGAAGGAACCGGGGCGCGAGGTGGATGAGCGCGATCTGTGGGCCGATCCGGTGCGCAACGACGATACGTTCCTGACGTCCTTCACCGCTGCCCCGGCTGCGGATGTCGTATCCGAGGATGACGCGCGCGCGCTCGATTCGATTATCGGGTCGTTCGATGATGAGGACGATGCGATCCCGGCGGTCGAACCGGAAGCGGAGATTGGGGACAAAGCCGTCGATATCGAGGCTTTCGAGGCGGAAATTGCCCTGAAGGATAGCGAGATCGAAGAGGCGGAGCAGTCGGCGGTGGCCGATGCGACGGAAGCGGAAGCCGTCACGGCGGATCAGCCGCTGACGATCACCTTCGATGAAAGCCGGGCGACGCTGTTGACCCATGTATCCAAGCAGATGAGCTGTTCGATCGACGATGTCGTGGTGACGGCAATCGATTGGTATCTCGACGCGCTGTTCGGCGAGGACGACCCCGATTTGGCAGTGCAGGGTGAGTGATACCGATGGCGGCGATCACTAACCGCTCTCTTCCGGGCGCAGACCCGAACCCCGATAGGCGGAGCGCGGTTCTGCGAGGCTCCGGGTCTTCGCCCGGAGCAGAGTGGAAAAGTGAAAACGCTCGGCGATTTCCGCCCTTGGTATGATCCACTACTCGCCATCATAAGGTGATAAACGAAAAACGCGGCCCCGGTTATCGAGGCCGCGTTTTTCGTTTTTGTGTGCCGCAGAACGGTCTGCGCTATTCCTTGAAGGCTGGCTCGAAGTTGTCGAGGATCGGCTTGAGCAGGTAGTTCAATGGGGTGCGGGATTCGGTCTGGATGTAGATTTCGGCGGGCATACCCGGCACCAGCACGTTCTCTTCGCCCAGACGTTTGCGTTCCTCGTCGGTGAGCAGGATTTCGACGGCGTAATAGGGTGCGCCGGTCGTTTCGTCGATCTTGCGGTCGGCGGAGACGGTGAAGACCTCGCCGTTGAGTTCGGGGGTCGTGCGCTGGTTGAAGTTGGTGAAGCGCACGCGGGTTGGGCCGCCGATGTCGATCTTGTCGCGTTTATTGGTGGCGATACGTGCCTCCAAGATCAGGCGGTCGGCCACGGGAACGATGGTCATCACCGGCTCGCCGGGGCTGACCACGGCACCGACGGAGAAGACGGACATATCCTCGACCACGCCGTCGACGGGGGCGCGCAGTTCGATCTTTTTCAGTGCGTCGGTCGCGACGATCATGCGCTGGCGAAGTTCGGCGATGCGGGTTTCGACGTCGCGCAACTCGCTGATGGCTTCCTCGCGCCGGGATTCGCGCAGGCGGGTGATTTCGATCTGGGTTTCCTGAATCTGGCCCTTGAGGCGGGCCTCGTCGGCGATCAGGGCATCGATCTCGCCTTGGAAACGGGATTTTTCGCGTTTGAACTGCTCGAACCGGGTGCGGGTGGCGAGGCCACGGTCGAGGAGACCCTGCTGGCGTTCGAGGTCGCCATCGACGGAGAGAAGCTGCTCATCGAAGCCGCGACGGCGGGCGCGCAAGGCTTCGATCTCGCTGAGAAGCTGACCGATGCGCTCGGCGAGCTGGGCGCGTTGCTTGGCATAACCGGAGAGGCGGGATTGGAACAGATTGCGCTGGCCCCTGACGACCTCGTCCAGTTCCGTGTCGTCACGCGCGCGGTCGAGGACGATAGGGGGAAAGATGACGGAGGTTTTCTCGTCGCGGACGGCGAGGAGGCGGGA
>CALJIU010000201.1 GCA_937974055.1 uncultured Neomegalonema sp.
GCAAGAGTTGTATACCAACGATACTGCAATATGGTGAACCGCAGGATCGTTCACCGTCGAAAACACCCCATCGGCACCCTCCCTCTTTCCCCCACCGTTCCATGAAATATGCGACCTCAAACAGCAGGCACACCAAATCGCCCCCCGCCCAGCGGCGACGGCCCAAAAAACCTCATCTCTGAACTCGATTATCTCACGGGGGCGCTTTCATCCCCGCCAGCGCCATCAGTGCCAACTCATGCACCTCCCGCAGCAGCAGATCGATGGGTCGCTTCCCGCGCTCCACATGCCCCGGTGGTCGCCCCGGACGCATCACCCGAAGCGGCCTTTTCATCCCGGCCTGCTTCCGCGCCAACCGCTTTGCCTGCCCCGGAATATCATTCATAGCCGCAACCAACGCCTCGACCCTGCGGCGCAAAGCGGCAGCAGATACAGGATCATCCGGCAAAACCTCCACCCGCCCCGGCGGCGAGATATCCAGATCATCGAACCCCCGCACATTCGGCCCGAACCCCGGAGCGGTCTTCCGCTTCGGAGGCCCGACTTCCCGCCGTGGGTCCATCAAGACAAAGACAGGCTTGCGCGCACCCGACCCCTTCGGAATCTTCCCGGAGGGCGGTCCCCGCTTCGCACGCGGCTTCACGACAATATCCATCGCGGCAATCTCGATCAGCCGTCGCAGCGTCGATTCCGCAGGGCGCAGCAACGCAAGGATCGCCAGATGCATATGCCGCAACAATATCTCGCTATCACCCAGCATCGCCAGAATCTGCGCCACCGTAGGCAGCAGGTCTGTGCGGTTGATCTCGATGCAGCGGGTCCAGCTCATGGGTGATGCGTATCCCTGTCAAAAACGAAACAAGAACAAACGACATGAAAACTCCCCAAATGTCAAGCGCGCGCTGCTTCCCCAACGCTGTCCCGCACGTGGATGGCCTCGCGCAGCGGGCCTCGCGCAGTGGGCCCCGCGCAGCGGCGGAAACCCTACAATCCACGATCACCGCAATTGACGATCCCCCTGTGCTCCCGCACAACTCGCTTCAAACCCCCAACCGATCCCGCAACCCGTACCACCACGATCCCATCGTCGAATACTGCGCTCCAAAGGTCCGCCCGCCGGGGAAGGGCAGCCAGCGCATTCCGGCAAAGACGTCGAAGCGTGACAGGTCGCCGTGAATCGCCTCGGCCAGTATCTTCCCGAACAGGTGCGAGCCGGTGACGCCGTGGCCGCTATAGCCGTGGGCGAAGTACACCCCATCCTCCAGCCGCCCCATTTGCGGCACCCGACTGAAGGACAGCGCGAAGTTGCCCGACCATGCGTAATCCAGCGCCACGCCTTTCAGTTGCGGGAACACCTTTTCCAGATTGGGCCGCAGCTTGGCGCGTACATCCGCCGGGTCGGCCCCGCCATAGATCGACCCGCCGCCAAAGATCAGGCGTTTATCCGCCGATAGCCGGAAATAATCGAGGATATAGCGCGCGTCCTCCACGCAGATATCGGTGGGCAGCAGCGCATCGGCCCGCTCGCCCAGCGGCTCCGTCGTCACCATCTGCGTCGAGACGGGCATGACGCGGCTGGTCAGCGCGGGCACGGTCTTGCCCAGATACGCATTGCCACACAGCACGACCGTCTTGCAGCGCAGGGTGCCGGTCGCCGTATGCAGCGTGGTCCCCTCCTGCCGCACCAAGGCGCTATCCTCGTAGATGACCCCGCGCAGGTCTTCGATGGCCTCCGCCTCGCCCAGCGCCAGATTCAGCGGATGCAGATGCCCGCCGGATCGGTCGAGCATCCCGCCCGCATAGACGTCGCTCGCCACATGATCGCGCACGCCCTGCGCATCGAGCATTTCGTGGTCATCCATGCCGTGCTTGCGCCACAGCGCTTGTTTTTCCTCGAATTCCTTCATGTGCTTGGCGGTATAGGCCGTGAACAGGTTCCCGTCCTTCAGGTCGCAGGGGATGCCGTAATCCTTGATGATCCGCCGGATCGTCCGCCCGCCCTCCTGCACCAGCCCACCGACGAAGGCCGCACGGTCGGCCCCGTAATTGCGCTCGATCTTGTCCAGCCCCGCGTTCAGCCCGTTGACGATCTGCCCGCCATTGCGCCCGGATGCCCCCCACCCGACCTTGTTCGCCTCCAACAGCGCGACCGAATACCCCTGCTCGGCCAGATGCAGCGCGGTGGACAGCCCCGAATACCCCGCCCCCACAATCCCGATATCCGCCTCCGCCTCACCATTCAGCGGTGGGCGAGGACGCGCAGGGTTGGCGCTGGCGGCGTAGTAGCTGGGCGGGTAAGGGGTCATGGCATATCCCGGCTGGAATGAACGATCTGTCGAATAATGACGCTATCCCCATCGACGCTGTATACGATCTGATAGTGGTAGCGTGTGGACAGCTTGACGCGCGCATCGCGCCCTTCGAGGTGCCGTCCGATCAACGGGAAATTGCTCAAAAGGGTGATCACGTCGTGTATATCCGTCAGGACATTGACCGCCGCCTGTGCGCTTTTTTCGTCCAGATACGCTTCGATCTCTTCGAGGTCGCACTGTGCCGCGCGTCTAAATACGAGGGTCGATGCCATGTCGCCGGAACACTGCTCGTACGTCTTCGGGTGTCGCGTTTTGCGTATCCTCTTCGATACGCCGATCGAGTTCCGACAGTTGCGCGGGCGTCAGCAGTGGTTCGCTTGCGGTTTCCGACAGCGATGCCTCGATAATTCCGGCGAGCGCCTCCTGCACATCCTCCGTCAACGCTTCGCCCTTCGTATCGAGCGCATGTATCGCGGTTTTCAATCTTGTGTTCATGCATCGACCGTATCCGAAAAGTCCTGTTCCGAAAACCCGCTATAGCTTCCTCAAATACGTCCGGTACTCCACATCCGATATCTCCGCCGCCAGCCGTGCGATCTCCGAAAAGCGGATTTCGGTATAGGCGTGGTGGAACGCCTCGCCATAGATGCGGCGGGCAACATCCGCGCCGCCAAACTCCTCGACCGCCGAGAACCAGTCATGGTGCAGCCGCGCCCCGGTTGGGTCGGCGACCGTCCGCGCGGGCGGTTCGATCCCATCCTCCAGCCCCACGAGAATGCCGCCCAAGATGCCCGCCAGCGCCAGATACGGGTTCACATCGGCACCACAGATACGATGCTCCAGCCGCGCCCCCGGCCCGCTCGTCTCCGGCAGGCGCACGGCCACCCCGCGATGATCCAGCCCCCAGCTTGCGAGGGTGGGCGCATAGCTGCCGGGCTGAAACCGGCGATAGCTGTTGGCATGGGGCGCGAACACCGCCTGAAAGGGCCGCATCGTCGCCAGCGCCCCGCCGATGGCATGGCGCAACGGCTCGGTCAGATCATCGCCGCCGTCGAAGATATTCCGCCCATCCGCATCGATCAGGCTGACATGGGCGTGCATCCCGCTGCCCGCATGCTCGCCGCCATAGGGTTTCGCCATAAAGGTCGCCGCCAAGCCATGCTGCCGCGCGCATCCCCGTACCAGCCGCTTGAACAGGATCGACTGATCCGCCATGTTCAGCGCATCCGCCGAATGGTGAAAGTTGATCTCGAACTGCCCCGGCCCGAATTCCGCGATCAGCACATCTGCCGCGATCCCCTGCACGGCGCAGGCGGCTTGGATATCCTCCAGACACGGCTCCAATGACGACACCGCCGACAGATCGTAGACCTGCGCCCCTTCCAGCCCCTTGGGCGGCACCGGCGGCTCCCCCGGTTCACCGCGTTCGTAGAGATAGAATTCCAGCTCCGTCGCCACCACCGCCGTCAGCCCCCGCGCGGCCAGCCGCTCCACGACCGAGGCCAGCCGCGTGCGTGGGTCATAGACGCAAGGCTCGCCCGTGGGCGTCGTCATGGTCATCATCACCTGTGCGGCGGGGTTGGCCGACCACGGCTTCATCACCAGCGTTCCCGGCACCGGCCACCCATATCCATCCGGATCGCCACTCGCCAGCGCCAACCCGGTGCCATCCACATCGTTCCCCGCGATATCCAAGGCATAGGACGACATCGGCAACCGCACCTTGCCCGCCACCAGCTTGTCGGCGCTTTCGGGCGAATACCACTTGCCCCGCATGATCCCGTTGATATCCGGGAACAACAGTTCGATCCGCTCCGCCTGCGGATGCGCGATCAGGAAATCCTGCATGTCCTCCATCGTCATGCGGTTCATTGATCGACCGCCGTACGCTTTGTGGCCAGCGAGGCGACGATCACCCCCAGCGACACGAACCCGATCAGCAGGGTCGACAGCGCGTTGATCTCCGGTGTCACGCCGAGGCGGACCTGTGAGTATATTTTCATGGGCAAGGTCGTGGCTCCGGGGCCGGATGTGAAC
>CALJIU010000202.1 GCA_937974055.1 uncultured Neomegalonema sp.
TGCCGGTAAATGGATGCCCGCCTGCGCGGGCATGACACTGGAAAAAGGGGTGGGAGAGAGGGTGATTGACGGCGGGGGTGATCCGCAAAAGGATGGGTCATGCGCTTTTTCGTCTTTCTGCTGGGCCTGTTGCCCCTGCCAGCCTCGGCCTGTTCGGTGGCCTTGGTGCTGGCCATGGATGTGTCGGGCAGTGTGAATCGCGAGGAATACGCGCTGCAAATGAGCGGGCTGGCCGATGCCTTGGGTGATCCGCTGGTCTCGGAGGCGCTGGTCAATGCCGGGGCGCTGGTCACGCTGGTGCAGTGGAGCGGGTATTCGCGGCAGGACGTCTCGGTGCCGTGGACGGCCATCGATAGCGCCGATGATGTCGTGGCGTTGCAAGCGGCGGTCTTGGGGGTGCGCCGGGCCTATCGCAACTATGCCACCGCCATCGGCGAGGTGCTGGATTTGTCGGTCGATCTGCTGAACGCGGCCCCGGCGGACTGCGCCCGCCGGGTGATCGATGTGTCGGGCGACGGTTTCTCGAACGAAGGGAAACGGCCCCTGCATGTGCGGCCCCGGCTGGACATGGAGGGTATCACCGTCAACGGTCTGGCGATTCGGGGGTCGGAGCCGGGGATCGTGGGGTATTACGAGGAGCGGGTGATTTTTGGCCCCGGTGCCTTCGTCGAAATCGCCGATGGCTACGAGGATTATCCCCGCGCCATCCGCCGCAAACTAATCGCCGAACTGGCCGAGCAAGTGGCGGATGGGAACACCAAGGCGTTTGCGCCGTTTGCCTCGCTCAACACGCACGAGGAGACATATCATGGCGATCAGCGTCGGCGATAAGGTGGAATGGTCCTGGGGCAATGGCACGGGGACCGGCACGGTCAAGCAAATCTACAAGGAGAAAATCTCGAAGACGATCAAGGGCAGTGAAATCACGCGCGATGCCAGCGACGATGAACCCGCCTATCTGATCGAGCAGGATGACGGGGACAAGGTGCTGAAAAGCTGTACCGAGGTCGAGGCGGCCTGAGGCCGTCAGTTGCCGGGTTCGGGGATCGTGTCGAGATCCAGATCTTGGAAATACCCATCATCCTGCGGATCGATGATCGTATCCCCGTCCGGCGTCCAACCCTCGCGTCCGCGTCCATCGCGCTGAAAGTCGAAATCGTCATTGCCCGGTTCGGACGGTCCGTCCCGGTAGCGGTCGTCGCGGGGGGCCGCTGACGTGTCGTCAGAGTCCGGCGTCCAGCCCTCGCGTCCGCGTCCATCGCGCTGGAAATCGAAATCGTCATTGCCCGGTTCGGGAATGGGCGGCGAGGAATAGCGGGTGCGGCCATAGGGATCGCGCGTGCCAATGATGCGGCCCGTGCCGTCGTAGAGAATCGTGTCATCGCGCCCATCCCCGAAATCTTCGCGGGAATCTTCAAGGCGCGGTTTTTGCTGCGGCGGCTCGATATATTGCACGTTCGGAAAACTATATCCGGGGATCGGAGCTGCCGCAGGCGCGCTGTCTCCGCCCGATTGCCGCGCCCAATCATCGTAACTGCCCAGATTTTGGTAGCTTTGCGCGACCACTGCCCCGGTGGACAGGACCAATGCGAGGGCGGTCACGCCCGTCTTGCGGATCGGTATTCCTGCGGAAAAAGCCATCCTTATCCTCCCAATGCCCATTCGTTGCCGTATAAAAGCGCCCCTATTGCGACCCTTTCACGGCAAGCGGCCTTCACGGAGGATTGCACGGATCGGGGGGCGAGTGCTAGGCAAGGATGTCCGCTCCGGTGATCGGCGCGGCGAGGGGCAATGACGGGGATACCATGAGCGAACGCGCGACTTCATACGATTACGATGCCCTTCTAGCCTGTGGCCGGGCCGAACTGTTCGGGGAGGGCAATGCCCAGCTACCCGCGCCGCCCATGCTGATGTTCGACCGCATCACCCATATTTCGGACGAAGGCGGCGCGCATGGCAAGGGGCAGGTCATCGCCGAACTGGATGTGAAGCCGGATCTTTGGTTCTTCCAATGCCACTTCCTCGGCGACCCGGTGATGCCCGGTTGCCTCGGCCTCGATGCGCTGTGGCAGTTGACGGGATTCTACCTCGGCTGGTTGGGGATGCAGGGGCGCGGGCGTGCCTTTGGCGCGGGCGAGGTGAAATTCGCGGAGATGGTGACGCCGGAGGCGACGCTCGTGCGCTACACCGTCGATATCCAGCGCGTGATGGACCGCAAGCTGAAGATGGGCAAGGCAGATGGGACGATGGAAGTCGACGGCAAACTTGCCTACACTGTCAAGGACATGCGCGTGGGTCTCTTCGGAGCCTGAACGGGCGATAGAGCAATCTGGGAGTTGGCCATGCGCCGTGTAGTCGTGACGGGAATGGGAATCGTGTCCTCCATCGGGGGGGACGTGGCCACGGTCAAAGCCTCGCTGAAGAACGGGACGTCGGGGATCGGGTTTTCTGAGGAACAGGCCGAACACGGCTTTCGCAGCCATGCGGCGGGCAAACCGGATGTGGATATCGCCGCCTTGGTGCCCAAGCGCGTGCTGCGCTTCATGGGTGATGGGGCCGCGTGGAACTATATCGCCATGCAGCAGGCCATCGAGGATTCGGGCCTGACGGAAGAAGAAGTCAGCAACGTGCGCACCGGCCTCGTGATGGGATCGGGCGGCCCTTCGACCCGCAATCAGGTGGAAGCCGCCGATATCGTACGCCGCACCGGCGCGACCAAGCGGATCGGGCCGTTCTTCGTGCCGCGCGCCATGTCGAGCACGAACTCGGCCACGCTGGCCACGCCGTTCGCGATCAAGGGCGTGAATTATTCAATATCCTCGGCCTGTTCGACCTCGGCCCATTGTATCGGCCATGGGGCGGAGCTGATCCAGTTCGGCAAGCAGGATATCGTCTTTGCGGGTGGGGGCGAGGAGTTGGACTGGACGCTGACCTGCCTGTTCGACGCGATGGGGGCGCTGTCCTCGAAATATAACGAAACGCCGGGGGTCGCCAGCCGCGCCTATGACAAGGAGCGCGACGGCTTCGTCATCGCGGGTGGCGCGGGGACGGTGGTGCTGGAGGAGTACGAGCGGGCCAAGGCGCGCGGCGCGACGATCTACGGCGAATTGACCGGCTATGGCGCGAATTCTGACGGCTTCGATATGGTCGCACCATCGGGCGAGGGGGCGGTGCGGTGCATGAATTTGGCCCGCGCGACGCTGGACGGGCGGCGCGTTTCCTACGTCAATACCCACGGCACCTCGACCCCCGTTGGGGATGCGCGGGAGATTCAGGCATTGCGCGATACGTTTGGGGATGACCTGCCGCATTTGAGCAGCACGAAATCGCTGACCGGGCATAGCCTCGGCGCGACG
>CALJIU010000203.1 GCA_937974055.1 uncultured Neomegalonema sp.
AAGGTCCGGCATCTGCAAAGCGTCATTTATAGCGAATTGCGTTCGGGACAGCGTGGTTCTTAATTTTGGGGGTGGAGCGCGCGCTTGACATTTGATTGATTTTCGTGTCGTTTGTTCTTGTTTTGTTTTAACAAGGATACACGCTACCCATGAGTTGGACCCGCTGCATCGAGATCAATCGCGAAGATTTGCTGCCCACCGTGGCGCAGATTCTGGCGATGCTGGGTGATAGCGATGTGTTGCTGCGGCATGTGCATTTGGCGATTTTGGCGTTGCTGCGCCCTGCGGAATCGACGCTGCGACGGCTGATCGAGATTGCGGCGATGGATATCGTCTTGAAGCCCCGTGCGAAGCGGTCGCCGCCCTCCGGGAAGATTCCGAAGGGGTCAGGCAAACGAAAGCCGGTCTTTGTCTTGATGGACCCTCGCAAGGAAGTCGGGCCTCCGAAGCGGAAGACCGCGCCGGGATTCGGGCCGAATGTTCGGGGATTCGATGATCTGGATATCTCGCCGCCCAGTCGTGTGGAGATAACGCCGGATGATCCGGTATCCGCTGCTGCTCTGCGCCGCCGAGTCGAGGCTTTGGTTGCGGCGATGAACGATATTCCGGGGCAGGCAAAGCGGCTGGCGCGGAAACGGGCCGGGATGGAAAGGCCGATGCGGGTGATGCGTCCGGGCAGACCGCCGGGGCATGTGGAGCGCGGGAAGCGGCCCATCGATCTGCTGCTGCGGGAGGTGCATGAGTTGGCGCTTATGGCGCTGGCGGGGATGAAAGCGCCTCCGTAGCGGGGGATAGGTTTCAGGATGAGGTTTTTAGGCCGTCGCCGTTGGGCGAGGGGCGATTTGGTGTGCCTGGTTCCCAATATGTCACATATTCGGATTGAGTGAGAGAGGTAGGGTGGGCGGGGCGAGGACCGAGAGGGGGCATGTGGAAATTTGTGAGGCGGTTATCGTGGGGTTTTGATAAGGCGCTGGTAATCGGCGCAGCCGGTCCCTATATCGGAAAGCGGCGGGCGCTGTTCTTTTCGTCAGGAGACAGAACCCACCAGCCATAAATATCTCTGCGGGAGCTGTCTCTGTTCTGGACCGTGGTCCTAAATACGCGGCGCCCACCTGGTCACTCAGGCTAGCGGGGATCTATCACTCCAACGGCTGCAACGGTTCCCGCCACCGATGACCCTTCACCAAATTAAAGATGACGCCCGCAGGGCGGCGAAAATCCACCGGAAGGCCGCGCAAGCCGCGCATCCCGATGCGGCGATGACGGCGCGGGCGCATTTCTTGGACGGGATCGATGTGGGGGCGGATGATATCGTTTCCGGGTATCGACCGATCTTCAGCGAATTGGACGTGACGCCGTTGATGCTGGCCTTGAATGAGCGAGGAATTCGCCTTTGTGTTCCTGTCATCGCAGGGGCGGATCGACCGCTTACATTCCGCCTATGGACGCCGGAAACGGTGATGGAGGTGGGCGCGTTTGGTGCGGAGATACCGGCGGATGGTGCCGAGGTTTCGCCAACCCTGCTGATCGCGCCGATGTTGGCCTTCGACCGTGAACTATGGCGGCTGGGCTATGGCGGGGGATTCTATGATCGCACGCTCGAAGGATTGCGCGCGAAGCGCCCGACTCGCGCTATCGGTTACGCCTATGCCGAGCAGGAAATGGATGCCGTGCCGACGGAACCAACGGATCAACGGCTGGACGGCGTCGTCACCCAAAACGGTCTGATTTCGCGGGTTTCCCTCTCGCGATAGCGACGGTATGGTGCGGCGCAATTGCTCCGAGGATTTTCAATGTCTGTAAAAATGCACCTCGTCTACGGCGGCGAACTGATCGATACGCAGAAGAAGGACTTCAAAGACTTTTCCAAGGTCGATGTGGTCGGGCTTTTTCCGGATTACGCCAGCGCGTATGCGGCGTGGAAAGATGCCGCGCATCGCACGGTGGATAATGCTGAAATGCGGTATTTCATCGCTCACCTGCACCGGCTGACGGATGAGAATGCCGAGGAAAGCGCGGAACCGGCGTGAACCGCTTACTGACATGAAAAAATGGATTGAGGATCTGGGGTGGCGCATATCCGGCACGTTCGGGCCGCGATTGGGGACCGCCTATATTCGGATCGTGCGGCGACTCGTGCGCTGGGAATGGCTTGGCAGGCCGATCCTCGATGATCTGATCGCATCGAATAAACCGTTCATCGTCGCCTTTTGGCATGGGCGAATTTTGATGATGGCGCCGGTCACCGAGGAATCCAAGATACCCGTTCACGTCGTCATTTCGGCAAACAAGGATGGCGAGTTGATCGCGCGGCTCATCACGTTCTTCAATGGGCGGACGATTCGCGGGTCGAGCCGTGATCCGCGCAAGTCGCGCACCAAGGGCGGCGATATCGTTCTGCATACGGCAATCGAGCGCTTGAATGCGGGCGAGATCGTCGCGATTACGCCCGATGGACCACGTGGTCCTAGGATGAAGGCGCAGGCGGGGGCGGCAGTCATGTCGATCAGAACCGGCGTGCCGGTTGTGCCCTTTGCCTATTCGACGCGCAGGGCAAAGCTGATGCGCAGTTGGGATAAGTTCATGGTGCCGCTGCCCTTTGGTCGTGGGAGCTACGCGATTGGCCAGCCAATAGTGCCCCAAGGCACCGATGAAACCGCGATAGAAGCGCATCGAACGGCGATCGAAGAGGGCCTCAATCATGTGACGCGACAGGCTGATGAGGCGGTGGGGCGCGCATATATGAAGCCTGTATGACCATAGGCCTGTCCCTGTATCGCATGGCCGCCAAACTCGCGTCCCCACTGGTCGAGCGCCATTTGCTGAGGCGCGCCGAAAGGGGGAAGGAAGACCCTGAGCGGCTGGATGAACGCTTGGGGCGGGCGATGGCGGATCGGCCCGAAGGGCGGCTTGTTTGGATACATGCCGCGAGTGTTGGTGAGGCGTTATCTGCGCTGCCCTTGGTTCAGGAAATCGAGGGGTGTGGGATGCGGTGCTTGATGACAACTGGCACGGTCACATCTGCGGCATTGCTGGCGAAGCGCGCGCCCGATCTGATCCATCGCTTTGTGCCGGTGGATACGCCGAAGGCTGTGAAAGGGTTTCTGGATACGTGGCGGCCCGATGCCGCACTGTGGATGGAATCCGAGTTGTGGCCCAATCTCGTGCTTGAAACGGCGAGCCGTGGGATTCCTATGGCACTGGTCAATGCGCGGCTGTCGAAAACGTCGTGCCGGAATTGGGGCTTTGCTCGGCGCAGTGCCAGCGCGATTTTGGACGCCTTTGCCCTGCGTTTGACCCAAACAAGCGATGTACGCGAGCGGTTGATTTCGTTGGGATCGGACGCCGCGACGACGCATGTGACGGGTGATCTCAAGGCATCGCGTGCGCTGGATGAGATTGACGAAGAAGTGTTGGCGGCGATGCGCGAGGCGCTGAATGGGCGGCCAGTCTGGCTGGCCGCCAGCACCCATGCGGGGGATGAGGCCGCGTGCTTGGATGCGCATGTGTCGTCGAAGATCGAGGGGCTATGCACGATCATCGCCCCGCGCCACCCTGAAAGAGCGGGGGAGATCGTCGCTTTGGCGCAAGATCGTGGATTGACGGTCGCGCGTCGTTCATCGGGGCAGGGAATCGGGGCGGATGTCTATATCGCGGATACGTTGGGGGAGCTTGCGCTCTGGTATGCGCTCGCTCCGGTCGCGTTGATTGGGGGTGGATGGGACGGTGTGGGGGGGCATAACCCGCTCGAAGCTGCTCCGCATGGATGCGCTATCCTTTCTGGAGATGATGTGCCGAGTTTTGTCGATGCTTATGCGCGGCTGGTCGATGCGGGGGCGGCGCGTTTGCTGGCCGACCGGAGTGATGTTTCCGGGGCGTTGGTGGACCTGATGGACGCAGCGGGGCCGAGGGAGATTGCGCAAGCGATGGCGCGGGCGGGCATTCCTATCGGTGTGCCTGATCCTGCGCCCTTGGCGAGGACGATGGCGGGGTTGGAGCCTGTATTTTCGGGGGTGTTGCGGTGAACGCTCCGGATTTTTGGCGTCGGAATGGGTGGCTTTCCAAGGTGTTATCGCCGTTGGGTGGCGCTTATGCGGTCGCGGGGTGGGCAAGGCATTGGCTGGCAAAGCCCTACGTCGCCCCGGTGCCGGTCTTGTGCGTCGGGAACCTGACGATGGGGGGGGCGGGCAAGACGCCGACGGCGATTGACCTGATCCAGAGGCTTGCGGCGCGGGATTTGGCTGTGCACGCCGTGACGCGCGGATATGGGGGAACTGAGCGGGGACCGCATCGGATCGACCTGCGCAGTGATGGACCGCGC
>CALJIU010000204.1 GCA_937974055.1 uncultured Neomegalonema sp.
CTGTACCGCCAGCGATGCCCGGCGATGTATTCGGCATCGGCGACATTCGCGCCGAGCGCATCCTGCAAGGCTGCGCTGAGATCGCTGGCGATATCTTCCTTGCTTCGCTCAAGATTCGCCTGCGCCCAATCGGTGCGCGCATGGGCGACCCAGCAGGGAGAACCCGCCGGATGCCCCGGTTTCAGGTCGTCGCGGATGATCTGCGCCAATGGGCCGTTGGCCGGTCTGAACCGTTCGCCCTCCCGCATCGCGCCGCTCGCCCCGGCCAGCATCAGCGTGCAGCCGGGGATATAGGTCGCGTCCGCCGCCGCCCCGAATGTTTCTTCGTGTGTGGCCAGCAATTCCGCCGCCTGCGGGCCGGGAATGGCGACGACGACATGCGTGAATCCCCCATGCTGCTGGCCGGTAGCATCCGTGAGCGTCGATCCGTCACTGTCGATGGTGACGACCGGCGTATCGAGGCGGCTTTCGTAACGCTCGCCCAGCACGCGCGGGAATGCGTTCATCCGGGGGGCCGCCACCCGGCCATGCGCCCCCCAAAGCGGTAAATCGGCCAGCGCGGGTGTCGTCTCCTCGCTGATCGGATCGAAGGCGGGCAGGCCATGATCGAAGGCGAAATCGCCGCGCCTTCTGCTCGCCATGCGCCCGCCATACCCCTTGCTCTTGTCGAACAGGACGACCCGCTTCCCGGCACCCGACAGCACGCCCGCACAGGCCAAGCCCGCCAATCCGGTTCCGATTATCGCCACGATCATGCCGTTCAGTCCTTTTTTACGCTCCGTTGAT
Source organism: uncultured Neomegalonema sp. (assembly GCA_937974055.1). GTDB lineage: Bacteria > Pseudomonadota > Alphaproteobacteria > Rhodobacterales > Rhodobacteraceae > JAHDDY01. The sequence goes on from CALJIU010000204.1 coordinate 787, forward strand.
AGGTGTCTATACGGTAAAATCCGCGAAAAGGTGCCCCTGATGAAACAGCTCGTGTTGCCCTTCCTCGTGATCGTCCCCGTGACGGTCGGCGCACTCTGGATCACTACAGGGGGGCAAAAGCAGACGAATGCGGCCCTCGCGCAGCCGGAGAGCGTGCGCTTCATCGCGCCGATGGAATGCTCGGACCCCCTTGCCTGCGTCGTGCAGAATCATGTCGATCTCACCCCCGGACCGGGCATGGCCGATGCCTCCTGCGGTGGGCGCACCTATGATGACCATCAGGGCGTCGATTTCCGTATCCTCGACCTGCCGACCATGCTGGCGGGTGTTCCCGTGCGGGCGGTGGCCGATGGTGTCGTGACCGGCACGCGCGACGGCGAGTATGACGGCGCATGGCTTGCGAGAGGCCGCGAGGCGGTGGGCGACCGCGATTGCGGCAATGGCATCGCGATCCAGCACGAGGATGGCTACATCACGCAAGTCTGCCACCTGCGGCGCGGCAGCGTTGCCGTCAAGGAAGGCGACACCGTTACTCAAGGACAGGAAATCGCGCAGGTCGGCATGTCGGGCCGTGCCGAGTTCCCCCATGTGCATCTGTCGGTCAGCCGCGAAAGCGCCGGGATGGACGAAGAAACCGGCACAAAGACCGTGGCGCGGCTCGACCCCTTTACCGGGCGTACCATCGGTGACGGATGCGGCGTCGGCCAGCCATTATGGGCTGGTGCCACCCCTGACCATTGGATGCCGGATGCCGGGCCTTTCATCTTCAAGAGCGGCTTCACCAACGCACCCGTGACCCTCGCCATGATCGAGCGTAAGCCCGTCGATCCGTCGAACGAGTCGAAGGCAATCGTCTTCTACGCCCGTGCCGTGGGCCTGCAAGCGGGCGATATCGAGAAGATCGAACTGACCGGCCCGGAGGGTTTCGAGCCGGTCGGCAATGTCGCTGAACCGCTGGAGAGCGACAAGGCACAGACGATGCGTTTCGTCGGTCGCCCCGCCAAGGACGGCCCGCTGCCCGCCGGAGAGTATCAGGGCCGTTATCAGATCGAACGGAATGGCGAGCCGGTGCTCGATATCAGTCGGCGGTTCACACTGGAATAATACCAGCGGCGGAAATCAATGACCGCTCTGTTCCGGGCGCAGACCCGGAACCCCGATAGGCGGAGCGCGGTTCTGCTAGGCTCCGGGTCTTCGCCCGGAGCAGAGTGGAAAACTGAAAACGGTCAGCGATTGCCGCCCTTGGTATGAGATAATGGCAGCGGTCTTTTTAGACCCGCCGAAGGGGGCATCCCCGGTATATGACTGGCGGCGTTGGCTTATTGCTTGAACGCCGCTGATTTCTTGAGGTGGTGCCATGCCGTGATGACGCTGCGCAGGCGGGCCTCTTCGCTGCGGTCGCCCCCGTTCATGTCGGGGTGCAATTGTTTAACGAGGATCGAATACCGCTCGCGCACGGTTTCGGTGGTTGCCGACTCGTCGAGGTCCATCGCCTCCAACGCTTTGAGATCGGCCTTGGGCAGCATACGGCGGCGGGCCTTTAGCAATTCCTTGTTGCGCGTTTCGCCCGGATTGATCGTCGCATTATCGCCCAGAAGGTCCATCGGGTCTTCGAACCCAAATCGCTCCCATGAACGGCCTTCTGCATGGCTGATCTTGTGCGCGCCGGTCGCTTTTGGCGAATCCATCTTCCATGTCGGGCGATCCCATGACCTGTCCGAGCGGCGGGCTTCGTCGATTTCATCCGGACTCATGCCCTTATAGAAATCCCAGCGCTTATTGTATTCCTTGATGTGGTCGGGGCAGAACCAGCGAAAGCTGTCCAGATCTTGCGGTGACGCGGGGGCGCGGTGCACGCCCTTGCTTTCGCAGTCGGGCCAGTTGCAGGTTCGGCTCGATTCCGTAAAGGCCCCGCCCGTGCCCTTGCGGCGGTTGCGGCGCTTCTTGTCGGCTTTCACGCTGATGTCGAATTCATTACCCAGACGGCTCAAGGTACCCTCCCCGGAACACTTCGCGGACGCTCCAAACTCCACAGTTCCGGCTCAATCGGATGAACCGGCCTTATGCGAGGATCGTGCATAGCACTCTCCAACACTGTGCGAAGTGCGGTATATTACCCCTGCGGACAGAAGCGTAAAGCGGTCGAGGGGCAAATTTTCCCTAAAAATCAGCTTGACCTGTATTCGGCGTGGCGGCTGGTTATCCAGCTTTGGACAATGGCATGGCCTTTTGCGCGGCGATCCACTCGGCAAGGTCCGACCTGCGGTCGTCGCCCTGATTGCCGCCGGAATGGGGCATCAGAATCACGGTACCCGGTTTCGCGGCGGCATCGCGGATGGCCTCGTTCGCGTCGAGCACCTTGAAGAAATCGAGGATCGTTTCGGGCGACATGTCCATTTCGGGCGGGATCGTCCGGTTGCCGTCGCGGTCGATATAGACCGGGGTCTTGACCGTCTGGGCGCTCTCGCCCTCGCCGAAGGTCGTCTCGACCCATTCGACGCCGATACGCCCCTGCATGACGGCGATGGAGGCGGCGTTGCCCTCGGCGATCTCCATGCGAAAACCGGCGATTGCCTTGGCCTTCAGCAGCGTGCTTTCCGCTTCTGCCCGTGCCTCGCCGACCATGCGGACGCGGGTGGCGTCGGCCTCGTGTTCGGCGGCGCGGCGGCTCCATTCCGCCTCGCGGATGGCGTTCAGCGCCGTTTGGGTGGAGTGGGGCAGTTCGGGGTCGTCGATGACGAGATCGACGATCTTGAGGCCAAAGCTGGACAGGTGTTCCGATACCGTGGCTTCGACTTCTTGCTGGATGTGGCTTTTGTCGTCGTAGATCGCCTGAAACTGCATCTGGTTCGCCGCCGAGCGCAGGGCCGCGACAACGAGGTTGACCATCTGCGATATCGGCTCGTCCCGCTCAAAGGCGAAACGCATGGCATTCGTCACACGGAACTGGATGGTGGCGGGCAGTTCGAAGACGAGGTTGTCCTGGCTCTTGATCTGTACCTGCACCTTCTGCGCGATAACGTCGGTCGGCACGACGGCGCTGGTGACGGCGAAGGGACGGGGGATGGTGAAATGGATGCCGGTCTTCAGCATCGCGATGGGCTTGGTGCCCAGCAGCGTGATGACGTGAACGCGCTTTGGCGGAATGAAATGCACGCAGGCGGTGACGAGGAGAACGAGGCCGAAGGCCACGGTGGCGAGTATCGAAATCATCAACATGACGCATCTCCGGTCTGGTGCAGGCCCGGCTATTCTGGCATCCCATGCCTCACCACAGGGTAAACGCCCCCCTTATTCCAGCACGAGGACAGCCCATGACCGTCACGGAAACCATCGAAGCGAAACTTGGTGCGGCCCTCGACCCTGTGCGGATGGAGGTCGTGGATGACAGTGAAAGTCATCGCGGGCATGGCGGCTGGCGCGAGGGGGGGGAGAGCCATTTCAACCTGCTGATCGTGTCGGAGGCCTTTGCCGGGCAGTCCCGTGTCGGGCGCCAGCGCCTCGTCCTCGATGCATTGGCGGAGGAATTGGCCGGTCCGGTCCATGCGCTGTCGATGCAATGTTATACGCCGGAGGAAGCGAAGACCCTGACCCTCTGACGAAATAAATCTACGTGGCATATCTTTCGCAAAGAGCGTGACGCAGCACCAACCGGCACGGCTTTCGTGTCGACAACGTGGAAACCGTCAAATGGCAAAGATATTTCTGATGGAGGATTCCCCTCCGCTCCGCCGCGTTCTGGTTCGTCAGATCAGGGATGCGGGGCATATCGTGGCTGCTTTTGAAGATGGCGAGCAATCGCGTAATCGCGGCATCGTCGGGGATGCGGATGTCGTCATCACCGACCTGTCGATGCCCGGCGTTGATGGCGAGGCGGCAATTCGCAACATCGCTCGGCTGCGCCCGAACCTTCCGATCATCGTTATCAGTGGTGCTGTCCCCGATCATGTCGTCGAGATGAAGGCCGTCGATGTCGTGCTGCACAAGCCGTTCAGCGAGATGAAACTGGTTGAAGCGATCGAGTCCGTTCTCAAGGATCGCAATCTGCGACAACCTCCAAACGAGTCTCGTAACGCGACTCGATTTCGCGAAAATTCATCGCGTTCCGGTCGTGGTCGGTCATGGATGGTATCAGCGGTTGACTTTCTTACAGGTCGAAATCGGCGGTGTGAAATATCAAAACGTGACCTTGGGGAAGCATGTCCCCTGTATAATGCGCCCGTAACCCGGTCGTGTGAGATGCCATAAGCTAAGGCGAATGACTCCGATACCCTTCGCCCGTAAACGGGTTAAGTCTCGTTTGTTTTCATTTGGTACGATTCTGGCTTTAGTCAGGAGTTAAGACATCCAAATGTTGCGGTCGGTCCAATGGATCGACATTCGGCTGGGTATACGGGTTCGATCTACGAGCACGAATGCCTCGCCCGCGCACAGAGCACTGGCGGACGTATCATGGCTGAAATATTTCTCATGGAAGACTCGCCTGCCCTGCGTCGCGTGCTTATTCGGCAAATCAGAGAAGCGGGTCACAACGTCGTCGCTTTCGAAGATGGGCAGGAATCGTATGACGCCGAGTTGATGAACATGGCGGATGTTCTCATCACCGACCTGTCGATGCCCAAAGCGGATGGTTCCGTCGTCATTCGCAATGTCTTGAACCTGCGCCCTGAACTGCCGATCATCGTGATTACCGGCGAGGTCGTCGAGAAATTTACCGAGGTCGATAAAGTCGATTGTGTGCTGCGAAAGCCGTTTCAGGAAGACGCGCTGATCGGGGCAATCGAAATGGCCCTGCATAATCCGCAGAATATGTGCTCGGCGGATTGAGAAACGATCCCGACAGGTAATACCAGTGGCGGAAATCGCTGACCGTTTTCACTTTCCCACTCTGCTTCGGGCGAAGACCCCTGAGACTCGCAGAACCGCGCTCCGCCTATCGGGGTTCCGGGTCTGCGCCCGGAACAGAGCGGTCAGTGATTCCTGCCATCGGTATTATACCGCTGCGCCTTTTGATCCATTGCGCGCTGTCACCCTCGCATTTGTTGCGAGGGTTCATTTTTCAATTTGGTACGAGTGAGCGTGTTGATGGATGGATCGTCGGAACGACCGTTGCACAGGCGCCCTTTGCACTTGAGATGCAGCACGCACACGGCCCAGATCGCTGTCCAGAACCGGCAAAACACCGATCTGCAGGAACCACTATTCATCTTATGAAATCAGTCTTTTAGAAACGATACATCGCATCAAAAAGAACAAATGGTGCCCGGAGGCGGACTCGAACCACCGACACGCGAATTTTCAATCCGCTGCTCTACCAACTGAGCTACCCGGGCAACTGAGGCGAGAGGTAGCGGAGGGCGCGGCGGTTGTCCAGCCAAAAGCGCATGATCATGCGTCGGAATCATCCGGCGTGTCGGGCCGCTCATTCGTGGGGATCGCGTACCCCCCGGATGCCCATTTACCAAGATCGATATCCGCACACCGCTTCGAGCAAAAGGGCCGCCAGTCATGGACCGTGGCGGCCTTGCAAATCGGGCAGCGGGGCGGTTTGCGTGGTTGGGTCGTCATGCGTCATTTTCCTTGAGCAAGTCAGCGAGGGACCGTCCGGGCCGCTTGCAGGCCATCTCGAACAGGCCCGCCGGACCCCAACCGTGAAGGCGGGGCGAATCGAGATGGGTGCGGGCCGCGCGGGCAATGGTCTCTTCGATGCGTTTGCGCGCATCACCCTTCGGCGCGCCCGCAAAATCGACCATCACCACCCCGCCCAACCTGAGCAGGGACAGGATCAGCGGCAGGCGGGTCGCGGCTTCCAGATTGACCCGCAGCAAAGCATTTCCGTGGCGCGCACCCGCGCTATTCACATCGACCGCGACAAGCGCCGGAGTCGGGTCCACGGAAATCCAGCCTTCACCGAGGGCGATACGCGGGGCGAGAAGATCGTCGATGCGGGTGTCGATATCGAGATGGTCGAAAGGGGCCGGGTCGATCTGCACGGTCCCATCGAATTCGGCGGCCCATTCGGTATTCGCAATGATGGGCGTATTGGGCGGCATCCCTTCACGCAGGCGGGTGAAAGCGTCGGGGGCAGGAACGACGCAGCCAAGCGTACCCGTTGGCGCAGAATTCGCCCGGTATTGTGCGACCAGCGCCTGCGCCCGCGCAAGCAACGCTTCAGACGAAAACCCGATTGCCGCCGTTCGCAAGACAAAGCCGCCCTCCCCCACCAATGGCGCAAGAGCGGCGGAAAGACGGCTGCGTTCGGCCTCGTCTCCGATCTTGCGGGAGACATTTATCCCCGGACGTTGTGGTGTAAAGACAAGGGCTTCACCGCGATATTGCAGTTCGGTCGTCAAGCGCGCGGCCTTGTCGCCTTCCGGCTCACGCTGCACCTGCGCCAGCAGCGTTTGGCCAGAGATCAGCCCCTTTGCATTGGGGAAAAATCCGCTGCTTCCACCGCCGATATCGGCAAAGGCCGCACCGATTGCCGGGATCGTATCGGTAATGCGACAGCGATAGATCGCACCGGGCAGAGGCACAGCCTCACCATGCCGGTCGATCTCTATCGCCACGAGTTGACCATCGACCATCAGCGCAGCGCGGGTGAGGCGGTCGGTGCGCTCCACGGCGGCGACACCCCCCTTCACGGGGAATAGCCCGCCGTTTCGAGCATATTGGCCGTTTCCGTCAGCGGCAGACCAACGACATTGGAGTAGGAGCCGCCGATCCACGGCACGAAGCGAGCCGCACGCCCTTGGATCGCGTAGCCACCCGCCTTGCCGCGCCATTCATCGCTCGCGATATACGCATCGATTTCGGCATCGGACAGCCGCTTGAAACGTACCTGCGTAACGATGGTGCGCGACCACTCTTGGCCGTCAGAGCAACGGATCAGGGAGACGCCGGTAATGACGTTGTGTCGCCTGCCCGACAACAGTGCGAGATGTTTGCGCGCCTGCGCTTCGGATTCGGGTTTATCGAGAATACGCCGACCGGCTGCGACGACCGTATCCGCCGCCAAAACGAGGCTAGGCTCCCCCGCTCGCAAGCCCGCAACCGTGCGCGCCTTTTCGACCGCCAAACGCAGGGCGAATGGGCGGGGCAATTCTTGCTGATGCGGGGTCTCGTCGATATCCGCCGGTACAACCTCGGCGGCGGCGATCCCGATCTGCCCAAGCAGATCGCGGCGGCGCGGTGATGCGCTTGCCAGCACGAGGCGCAGGGAACCTGCGCTCATCGACCGACCCTCCCCAACGCTTTACTTGAAGCGATAGGTGATGCGACCCTTGGACAGATCGTAGGGTGTCATATCGACCTGCACCTTATCGCCCGCCAGCACGCGAATGCGGTTCTTGCGCATCTTGCCAGCCGTGTGCGCGATGATTTCGTGACCGTTTTCGAGTTGCACCCTAAAGGTGGCATTGGGCAGCAGTTCCATGACCGTGCCCGGCATCTCGATGACTTCTTCCTTCGCCATTCAGTATCCTGTGTTTCGTAGCGGGACTTTCCGCAGGGCCTTAGATGGAGGCACAACCCTGAAAATGCAAGCCCTTAACCCCGGTAGGACAAGGAACAGACCAGCGTGAACAGGCGTCGGGCGGTGTGATCGTCGACCTCGACGCTGTCGGCGAGGCGTTCACGCACGGCATCTGCACCCTCGTTATGCTGCGCCTTGCGGTGTTCATCGAGGCGCGCAATCTCGTCGGGGGAATGGCGTCGAACCGCCTCGAAATAGCTTTCGCAGATGCCGAAATATGCACGGGCGCGCTTCCGAAAGGCGGAGAAGGGAATGGCGATTTCACTGATCCCACCCGATTCCGCCGTGATGACAAAGACAAGCTGGCGGTCGCGGGGGGCGAGGATAACCGTGTAAGGTCCAGCGGCAGCATCCTCGGCCAACAGCTTGAAACGATTACCATCCAGCAGATCGAAGATCGCGATATTACGCTCCTGCTCGGCCTCCGGCGAGGCGGCAGGCAGGTTGGTGTCATCAATGCTGAAATGGGCGATGCGGTCGGTGCTCATGGCGTGTCCGTTGCAGGTTCTTCCGTGTTCAGGGCGTCGAGGCGGGCGCGAACGGAAAGGCCGTGCGCTTCCAACCCCTCGGCCTTGGCCAGCGTCTCGGCAGCGCCACCGATTGCGCCCAATGCGCCGGGGGTGCATTCTAGCATGGTCGTGCGCTTCATAAAATTGAGGACCGATAGGCCGGAGGCGTGGCGCGAACTGCGTGCGGTCGGCAGGACGTGGTTGGGACCGCCGACATAATCGCCGACCGCTTCAGGGGTCCAGCGACCGAGGAACATGGCCCCGGCATGGCGGATACGGGCGGCGAGCGCGCGGGGGTCGGCCACGCATAGCTCTAGGTGTTCGGCGGCAATACGGTTGGCGAGTTCTG
>CALJIU010000205.1 GCA_937974055.1 uncultured Neomegalonema sp.
ATACCAGTGGCGGAAATCACCGACCGTTTTCACCTTTCCACTCTGCTCCGGGCGAAGACCCGGAGCCTCGCAGAACCGCGCTCCGCCTATCGGGGTTCCGGGTCTGCGCCCGGAACAGAGCGGTCATTGATCGCCGCCATCGGTATTATGCCGCTACGCCTTTTGATTGAGCTGTGAGCTGTCACCCTCGCACGTGTTGCGAGGGTCCATTCTTTAGCTTGGCACGAGTGAGCGAGTTGATGGATGGATCGTCGGAACGACCATTGCACGGTGCAGCCGCGACGAAGACAATGCACACAAATCAATCTGTTGGCGCAGCAGTCTTAGGGCCGGGGACCGGCATCCTCGGCATCCACGTCCACATCCACCCGGTCACGCGGCGGCGCATAGCGCACCAGCGATACGAGGCGCTGGGTCCAGGCCATGATCCCGTGACGCTCCATCCACAGGGCGTAGCGGACGTAGACGGGGTCGTGCGACAGGTGCCGTTCCTCGGTGCGGGCGCGGATGTAGTAGATCAGGTTCACGCCCAGCAGGCGGATGGTGTGCTTGGCTGCGCCAACCCAATGCCCATTCCACCCCGCGCCCCGGAACCCAAAAACAAAAGGCGCGATGAAGGGCAATGCCTCGAACCACCAGCTCAGGTTCTTGGACAGGTACGCCGGATGCTTCGAGAAACGGTACGGCCCGTTCGTGATGATCCCGCGATGGGTCAGATTCGAGAACCGCAGGCCGAAACTGACCGATGCCCACGTATAGATCGCCATCAATCCAAGGATGATGAGCGAAAACACGACCTGAAGGTACGGATACGGGGCCAGCAGCGACGCCCAGTCCATATCCGTGCGATACGCGAAGTATTGCGGGCCGATCAAACCCCAGAACGGCTGGTAGCAGATCACCGCCGGTATCCAGCCCGACCATGTTGGCTCGGTCGAGCGGATGTGGTTGTCGAACAGACGCATGGTCATGGCATAGCCGACCACGATGCAGCCCAGATCGACGAGGATCAGCAGGTTGTAGAAGAAGTAATGCCAGCCCATCAGGTCGAGCGACGAAAAATCCGCCGTGCGGAAATTGATGATATTGCCGTGGAAATAGGCGAACATCAGCGGCAGGAAGAACGCTTTCACCAGCCAGCCCAGCGCGTGCTGGCGAATCTTGGCCAGATTGACACGATCCGACCACCCCATAACCAACGCGCCGACATGCCAGTACCCGTCTTCAGGCTGCGCCATGCGCCCGTCGATCCACCAGAAATAAGCGGGGGAGACGAGCAAGAAGGCGGGAATCGCGTAGTCGAGCATCGACCAGAACGGGTCGAACAGGGTCGCGGAATATTCCGGCACGACCGAATAGATCAACGCGATGACCGCCAGCGTGGCCCAGAGGCCGATCATCTTGGTAACGAACCGGCCCGCATCGGTGTCGCCGCGCGAATGCCAATCGACCCCCTCCGCCGAATAATCGACCCTGTGGCCAACGAGGCCGGGTCCACCGGGGACGGTATCTTCGGGCGGGCGAGGGCTACGCCGACCGCGCAGTAGGATGGCTTCAAGGATGATCAGCGGTATTGCGAAAGAGGCCGCGACGATCAGGGTCGCAGCTACTGCGGGGACATAGAAGCCACCGCTATCATCCGCAGCATTTGGAAACTGACGCAGGATACAGGCGGCAACGACCATGCAGGCCACGCCGATCCAATTGATCCACATGACGGTTGCGGAGACGGGACACGCTTCCGGTTGCGGTCGCCGGTCGTTCATGCGGAAACATCCATCAACGTCGCCTCACCAAGCCCCGAACCCGCGAGAAGATCGGGGATGAGGGTGTTGACCGAGTCGAGTTGCATCCGCGTCTCGATATTTGCAGCGATCAGGTCGATACCACGCGCGCTCAACACAGATTTCAGACGGGTCGGGTCGCCCTTCTGTGCCTTAGCACTGCGCGCCATGGCGGGGCCGTCGATCATGATATAGCGCAGGCCGTTCTCGGCCATCGTGGCGAGGTCGGCGGACCAATCTGTAACCTGAACCAACCCCAGTATCACACCGGCCTGACGCAATGCGGCAAGGGCGGGCGGCAACCCGTCTTGAAAGGCGGCCTGCGGAACGATTACGGCAATACGCGCGAAGGAATTGCCCGCTTCCATGATGACCGACGCCAAGGCATCGGCTAGATCGGGTGCCGTAATCGCGTCGGAGCGCAGACGAACGAATATACGGGCATCGTCACCCCGTACCGACCCGATCAGGGTCAAGGCATGGCGCAAAGCGGCGATGCTGCCCGCCACGCTCGCTTCCTCGGCAGGGTCGTCCAGCATCAGGCTGACAGGTTTTCCGGCATCATCAAAGACAGGCAAACTGCGCACTTGCTGTGTCGCGTCCTGTTTCGCGAAGCGGTCGCGCAGGCGGTTTGTCCGTTCGGGCATGGAAACCGCAGCGTCCATGATCGAAACCGGCTTACGGGATGAAGCGGCGGCATTGACCGCAACCGGCTCGATCGCCGACGTTTCGGCCCTTTCGATCCCTTGCATCCTGTCGCTACGCAGCGCGGCAAGGGATTGCTCCAACGTCTCGATACGGGCGGTCGTCTGCTTGTGTGGCTGGTCGAGAGTGGCAACGCGCTTGCTCATCGCATCGACCATAGCGCGCAGTTTTTCGGTTTCCGCCGCGCCGGATTGTTTGGATATGCGCGACGTATCGGTTGCCAGCGACTCGACGATGCCCGCCAGTTCATCGACCGAGGTGCGGATGGCCGCAATGTCCAGATCGCGCTGTTCGGCCGACGCACGAATCTCGGCGATATCTTCTTCGAGGAAAGCGGTGTCGTGATCTTCTATCACCGGGCTGCGCATGGCGAGGGCAATGGCACAGCCTGCAAGCGAAATGGCGAGGGCCGTGGGCCATTCGCTCGTGAAGAAGGCAAGTGCCAGCGCAAGCACGAGGCAGGCGATGAAAACGAAGAGAGGGATGTACTGCCTGTCGATCATCCGGGGCCGGACCTTTCGCGTCGCCACGTTCTGCGGCGGTGTCGGTTGCTGCATTAGGTTGCAGGTTCCGCTTGCGATAAGGTTAATCCTCGTTTGCCCTGCGCCATTCATCCCATGCTTCGGGGGTATCCAGATCCGTCAGAATCGCATCGTTCGCGGGGATGGTGACGACGGATTCGGGATGCGCGGCAATCACGGTGCGCGCCCCCTCATCGCCCGTCAGCGTGGTCAGGGCCGGGATGTATGAATGCGTGAAAAGCACTGGATTTCCGGGCTTTGTGTCCGCTGTCACAGGGCGCAGGATCGCGCCGGGGGCGGCGGCGGCAATGAGACGGTTCAGCAAATCCGCATCGATATCGGGCATGTCCGCGAGCATCACGATCACCGCATCCGCATCCGGCGACAGGGCGGCGGCACCCACGGCGAGGGACGACCCCATACCGGCATGCCAATCCGCATTTATCACCGTCCGAATCGGCAAACCCGACAATGCCGATAGCCGCGCGGAGCGATTCGCGCCGAGAACGGCGATGGTTTCGGTTGCGCTGCTGGCCAGCGCAATTCGGGCGCTGCGCGTCAATAGCGCGGTGCCGTCGATGGTTTGGAGCAGCTTGTCGGCCCCGCGCATCCGGGTCGATCCCCCCGCCGCGAGCAATAGGATACTGGTTCTCAAGACGTCTTCTCGCGCGGGTGGGGGCGGCCCGGCATCTCCTTGAGCAAGCCGCCGACGCCCATCGCAGCGATGCTCTCCGGTGTGACCGGCAAACGGGCGGCAAGACGCTCCAGCACCCAATCGGCCCCATTCAGGGCCGGGGAACGGGCGCATCCGGGCAGGATGATCGCAGGAACCGCATCGATCTGCGCCAGCACCAGCAAATTGCCGGGGTCCACCGGCATCCCAAAACGATGGATGGTCCCGCCAGCGGCAACCAGCGCGGCAGGGGCCGTATCATGCCGGTCGGAGGTGGCGGTGGCCGACAGGATCAGCAGCAGATCGGGGGCATCACGCATCGCATCGCCAATGGCATCCGCCAACCCGGCTTTGTCATGCGGCAGCACGACCGCATCCGGCGCATCGGACCCCAGCGATACCAGCCGGTCGCTGACGGCCCGGATACCCTTCGCCACGACCGATTCCTTCTGTCCATCGATGCGCGTGACCAGCAGGGCCGTGCGCAGCGGGCCGAAGGGATACAGCGTCAAAGCATCCGACAGCACCATGGTTGCGCGGTCCAAGGCGACACGAGGGGCGGCATAGGGGATGATCTTGGCGGTCGCCGCGAGCGTATTGCCCTCCAACCGCGCATAATCGGGCGGGGTTGCGATGGTCAGCGCCTCGTCGATGGCATTGGCGGCGGCGATGGCGGCGGCATCGACGCGCAGCACACCCGCCGACCGCGTATAGAGGTTACAGCGCCCCGTCGTGGCCGCCGCAACCCGCAGGCCGGGTCCACAGGCGGCGCTGGCAAGCGCGTGGGCCGCTTCGTCCTCCGGCACATCGTCAGGGCCAAGCCGGGCGACCGTAATCTCGGACAGGCCACCGGCGGCAAGGGCGGCAGCGTGATCAGCGGTGAGCAACGTCCCCTTCTTGATCATACCCGACGCGACGCGCACGGAATGGGCCAGCACCGTCCCCGCCGCCTCACCCACCGGAACCGGACCGAAGATCATGGACGGGTTTCGGGCTTGCGCAGCGCCTCGACGATGCGGGCCATGACGCTGACGGCAATCTCGGCGGGCGACTTTGCGCCAATATCCAAGCCGATGGGCGCGTCGATCCGGTCAAGCTGTGCGAGGGCGAAGCCTGCTTGGGTGAGACGTATTTCACGCTTCGCGCTGGTCCGCTTCGATCCGAGCGCGCCGACATAGAACGCCTGCGATGCCAGCGCGACCCGCAGGGCCGGATCGTCGATCTTCGGGTCATGGCTAAGGCAAACGACGGCACAGCGCGGATCGGGCGCGAAGGCGGTCAACGCCTCGTCTGGCCAATCGCGCGACAGGGCCATGCCGGGAAAGCGCGCTTCCGACGAAAAGCTGTCGCGCGGGTCGATCACGGTGACATCGAAGCCGGTCATCTGCGCCATGCGGCTCAATGGCTGGGCGATATGGGCCGCCCCGATGATGGCCATGCGCAGGGGCGGGTTATGCACGGCGAGGAACCAGCGGCGTCCGCCCTCCTCGGCAAAGCCGGAACGGTCCGCATCGGCGGCAATCCGCGCAGCATCGGTCAGGGGGTCGCTATCGCAGAGCGCAAGGATGCGGCGCTCCTTCGTCTCCAGATCGATGGCCAGCACCGTACGCGCCCGCTCCTTGCGCGCTTCGGTCAGCGCCCGCAAGGTCGCCACCGGAACACCCTCGCCCTTGCCAACCGGCTCGACGAAAATGCGGATCGTTCCGCCGCAAGCCAACCCCACGGCAAAGGCATCGTCATCCGACACCCCGAATTCGAGCAGGCGGCAATCCCCCTCCTCCATCGCCTCGAAGGCTTCCGCCGCCACCGCAGACTCAACACAGCCGCCGGAGACGGAGCCAACAAGCTGCCCATCGGCAGAAATGGCGAGTTGCGCCCCCGGCTGACGCGGCGCGGACCCCCACGTCTCGATCACCGTGGCCAGCGCGGCGGGCGTACCGGATTCTACCCATGCGAGCGCAGTTTCGGGAATGGCGTCGTAATCGGTCATTCGGCGGCTTCGCCGCTCTTGTGTACATGAACGACTATGCTGAGTTCATCCATCACCGTCTCATACTCATCGAATATCTTCATCGCATCCTGCTCCCTCTGATGAGACGTTGCCGACACCCTACCGCCTCTTGCCCCACCCTGACAAATTCTCGGACTCGCACACTCACCCCTCGAAACCCTCGAAGGTCAATCGCTTCGGCTTTTCCACCGGGTCGTCGAGCATCGCGCTGTAGCGGGCGCGGACGCCGTGATCGGTGTCATCCGTCAGGGTCGCGGCGAGGTCTTGCAGGCTTTTGATA
>CALJIU010000206.1 GCA_937974055.1 uncultured Neomegalonema sp.
TGCGGGGGCATACGGCCCGATTTCACCATCGATTCCATGAAGCCGGAAAAACCATCAATCCCAATGCTTGCCGTCCCCTGCGGCACATCATTCGCGATGGAACCTTCCCCTGCGCCCTTCGCGATCAGGCCCAGCGCGTCGATGGTCATGTCGTTCAGGCGCAATGTCTGCACATCGATGGGCAGGCCGGATGTCATCGCCTCCGCAAAGGCTTCGGCATTCGAGGGGTTCGCGGTAAAGATCGCCGTGCCGTCAAGGTCGACCACCAGCGCATTGATTTCGCGGGGAAATGCCTGTGCCGGGTCAATCATCATCCATAGCATGTCGGCCATCGTGACATCCTCGATCCCGACGCGGTATCCAAAGGGCTGCGCATCCGGCGCGGCACCGTTGGGAATGCGGGTCGTCGCCGTTATCTTGCCGATACCAAGGTCGATGGGCGTATCGCCGAGTTGCGCGAATTGAAACGTCATGCCCAGATCATCGAAAGTCGCGGACCCGGTCGTCTGCGCCCCAAGCGAGTCGGTACTGCCCGTGATGTTACCGCTATCGAACGCAATGGTTCCGCCGGGGTTGTTCTCCGTTCCCGCCATTTCGGCTGTGCCATCCAGACCAGCGAAAGCGTATTCCACGGCCATACCGCCCTCTGCATCAGCGCCCTTTACCCGCCCGGATACCGTCAGATCACGGATCGTATAGGCGACGTCCGCCATGCCCGCTTGTTCGGTATCGCGACTGAAACTGCCACCCATGCTGATTGCGACAGCATCGAAGAGAATTTCGTCATCCACCCGTTTTGAAACGACTTTCAAATCCGAGGATGTTAGTGCAACCGGCAGGGGACCACCGTCTTCTTCGGGCAGGTCGATGACGATATCCTGCGTTTCCGGGAAGGTGAACTCGACGGTATTCGGTGCCGTGACGGTGGCCTTGGCTTCAATCCACGGCGCGCTCCATGTATAGCCGAGCACCGAAACCTGCGCGGCTTCCTCCGCAGGTGGCGATGTCATCGTGACTTTGGGCGAAACGATGCGCCCGTCATAGGAAAACGGAAAACCGCTGACATCAATGGAATCGTAGGACGCCTCGCCACCTTGGGTGCGAATCATCGCCGTCTGCAGCTCGATTTCCTCGACGATCTTGCCCTTGCCGTAGAACCAAAAGCCGGACCAAGCGGCAGCAACGGTAACGGTGAGTGCGATGATGGCGGTTAGAGCCTTGCCCATAGCGGTGATCTTTCTCAAGTTACTGCGCTTTAGCGTTGTGGTGTATTGCCCTATAGATGCGGCGCAAAGAGGGTAAAACGTAACATGCACGAAGAATTCTGGGTTTTCGGTTACGGCTCGCTGATGTGGAACCCCGGATTCGACCATGTCGAGTGGGTCCGGGCCGAACTTCACGGCTATCGGCGCAGCTTTTGCCTGACCTCGGTGCGATATCGCGGAACGCCCGATTATCCGGGTCTGGTGCTGGCACTCGAACCGAAGGAGGGCGCAAGTTGTACGGGCATCGCGTTCCGTGTTTCCAGTGACAAAGCGGTCGAGGCGTTGGCCTATCTGCGCGAGCGTGAATTGGGAACGGCCTCCTATTTCGAGCGCCGCTTACCATTGGTGCTGTCCGATCATCCGCTAAAGCAGGTCCACGCGATCTGCTATGTCATGGATATCGACCACGACCATTATCGCGGGCATCTCAACCCCGAACAGCGCGCCCAGATCATCGCGACGGCGGTTGGCCCGGCAGGCACGAATCGGGAGTATCTGTTCCGGACAGTGGAGAACCTCGATAGCCTTGATGTGCGTGAACCGGCCATTCGTGCGCTGGCCTCGCGCGTCACCGAATTATGCGGTGACGGTTAACTGCGCGGATCAGTCCTTCAACTCGATGAAGGTTTCGGCTGCGATAATCGCGAGGCGTAGCCGGGCATGGTTGCTGGCGAACATCGGAAAGACACCGCGATACTGCATGATGAACGACCGCTCAAGCGACGGTACCGCACCGCGCGAGAAGCTAGGCTTGCGCAGGATCGAGGCGGTGACGCATTCATGGTAGCGGGCGGCGGCGAAGCCCTCTTCGATGGTCTCGCCCATCCAACTGCCGCGCATGTATTCTTCGTTGGCGATCGAAAACGCCTCGCCGGGGCTGAGGATGTAGAAATCGACGTGACCGCCGAGTTCGACCGGCTCCACATGTTCCATCCAGCACGAAAGCGCGCGGACCATTTCGTCCTTGAGCAATAGTCGCTCATCGGGGATGAAATGCCCTTCAGTCATATCCTGATACCGCGTGGCGAATGCGGATACAGGGTGTCGGTGTGGGATGTTGACGAGTGCAACAGGTTCGAGCGAGTAGACGCTCTCGTCGACTTCATCGGGCGATACCGCTTTTTCAGCGTGCATTTCTCTTCTCCACCATGCACCGTTCTGTCACCACAGCTACGCCCAATCCTCTAAGAAAGAGTTTAATCTCATGGCGGACATCATGCCGTGTTTACAGCTTTGGGGCTGTTTCGCATGAGCGACAATAATCCTGAAGTTGTTCGGATTCTGGGGGCGGCGGATGCGCCGCCCTCGACGGCGCGGCTGCATATGATCAAGCTGTCGGTCGGAACCGACAGCGTCGATGGCCTTGCCGCGTGGCAGGGGATGCGGATGGCGGAACGGATCACGCTGGGCGTCGATGCGCGCCCACGGCACATCACACGGATGACTCCGCGCCGGGGTGACGAGTTGCTGCCCGGCGGGTCGATTTACTGGGTGATCCAAGGCCGAATACAGGCACGGCAACCGCTTGCCGCGCTGGAACCGGTGGTCAGCGAAGACGGGATCAAGCGGTGCGCCCTGATGCTTGAACCCGTGCTGTACCGCACCGAGCATCGCCCGAAGCGTCCCTTTCAGGGCTGGCGCTATCTCAAGGTCGAAGACGCGCCCCCCGACACGGATATGAACCCCGATCTGCTGGATGAAATGCCCGCCGACATGCGGGAGGAGCTGGCGCGGATGGGCCTGCTCTAGCTTTCCGTCGGTGGCTTGCCGCGACCGAAATTGGGGCTGGCGGTGTCTTGCCCGGCTTCGACGATCCCCCGGCGGATGGCGCGCGTCTCGGAGAATCGCTTGAACAGCGCCTCCCCGTCGCCCCACCGGATCGCGCGTTGCAGGGCGAACAGGTCTTCGGTGACGCGGCCCAGCACCTCCAGCGTCGCCTCCTTGTTATGCAGGAACACGTCGCGCCACATGGTCGGGTCGGAGGCAGCGATACGGGTGAAATCGCGGAAACCTGAGGCGGAATATTTGACCACCTCGCTCTCGGTCACGGTTTCCAGGTCGCTGGCCGTTCCGACGATGGAATAGGCGATGAGGTGCGGGATGTGCGAGGTGACGGCCAGCACTTGATCGTGGTGGGCGGCGTCCATCGTATCGACCTGACTGCCCAGACCCTCCCAAAATGCGTGCAATTTCGCGACCTTTTCGGTCGAATTGGTCGGCAACGGCGTCAGGATGCACCAGCGGCCATCGAACAATTCGGCAAAGCCCGATTCCGGGCCGGATTGTTCGGTGCCTGCAATCGGATGCGCGGGGATCAACTCGGCATGGGCGGGCATGTAGGGCAACGCTTGCGCGATGACGGACGACTTGACCGAGCCAACATCGCTGAGGATTGCGCCGGGGGCAAGGTTGGGCGCAATCTCTGCCGTGACCGCGCCGATTGCACCCACGGGGATACACAGGATTACGAGGTCCGCCCCCTCGACCGCATCGCTGGCGGTATCCGCGACTCGGTCGAGGAAGCCAAGGCGGGCAGCGGTTTCGCGGGTTTCGGGCGAGCGGGCATAGCCGACGATCTCGCGCGCCAAGCCGCCCCGCCGTGCGCTATGGGCGATGGACGATCCGATCAATCCCAGACCGATGAGTGTGATACGCTCGAACACCATGCTCATGCCGCCACGAAATCTTCGAGGGCGGCGATCAGCAGTCCGTTTTCCTCCGCAGTGCCGATGGAAATGCGCAGATGCGCGGGCAGACCATAGCTTTCCATGCGGCGGATCAGGATGCCGCGTTTTTGCAGGAAGGTATCGGCGCTTTCCGCCGAGCGCGGGCCGTCGATGCCGAACTCGGTGAGGACGAAATTGCCCTGCGAGGGGGTGACGGGGAAGCCCATGGCTTCGAGGGCGGCGGCCACCCGCGCCCGTTCGACGGCATTGCCGCTGCGCGCCTGTTCGATGAAGGCATCATCGGCAATCGACTGCGCCCCCGCCGCCAATGCCGGGGCCGAGACGTTGAACGGCCCACGCACGCGGTTGAGGGCATCGACCACCGATGCTGGCCCGTATCCCCAGCCGAGGCGCAGGGCCGCAAGGCCGTGGATCTTCGAGAAGGTGCGCGTCATCACGACATCCTCGCGCTCCTCGACCAACCGCGCGCCGGAATCGTAATCCGGATCATCGACATATTCGGCATAGGCCGCGTCGAGTACCAGCAGCGTATGAGCGGGCAGGCCATCACGCAGGCGGCGCACCTCCGAATCCGGGATCATGGTTCCGGTGGGATTGTTGGGATTGGCGAGAAAGACGATTTTCGTGCGCTCGCCCGCCGCTGCAATCATCGCGTCGATATCGGCGGTGAGGTTTTGCTCCGGAATGCTGACCGGGTCGGCCCCGACGCCAAGGGCAGAAAGGCGATACATCAGAAAGCCGTGGGCGGAATGCATCACCTCGTCTTCGGGTCCGGCATAGGCGAGGCAGAGCAGCGACAGGATTTCGTCCGACCCGGCCCCGCAGACGATGCGCGCCGGGTCCAGCCCTTCGGCCTCGCCGATGGCTTCGCGCAGGGCCGTTGCGCCACCATCGGGGTAAAGTGCAAGCGTATCGCCCGCCTCCTTGAACGCGGCGATGGCGGCGGGGCTGGCACCGTAGGGGTTCTCGTTCGAGGACAGTTTGACGACGCGATTCACACCACCGACGCTGGCTTTGCCGCCGACATAGGGAGCAATACGCATCGGGCCGGGGCGGGGCTGGGGCGAGGAGGTGGCTTGGTCGGTCATGGCTTGGTCTGTCCGGTCGAAAGGGGGCGGGGATAGGCACCGATAGCGTCTGGGCGGTCGATATGAAAGCCGGGCAGGGCAACGATATGACCCTGAGCGCAGGGACCGAGGATCGTTGCCGCGTCTGGCGGCGTGGCGGTCGCAAGGAGGGTCACATCCTCGCCGCTCGGTTCGGGCGAGGCCACCGTGACGCACCACGCCTCGATGCTGTCGCCCGCATAGGGCGCGGCGGCGACCACCTTTCCGCCGCTGGCGGCGATCGCGTCCCAGTCGGTATTGCCCGCCGGGATCAGGGCGACGGTGCCGGGCGTGCCGCGCATGGCATCGAGGCAATCTGCGCCGGTCGTCATAGCCACGATCTGCGCTTGTGCGCCAAAGACATTGCGGGCGAGCGGGGCGGTTGCGGCGGGCGTGACAACGGCAAAGGGCATCTGTGCGGCGGTAAAACCGGATATAATCTCCCGCCAGACTGCATTGACCGTGGCGAAGGCGAGGGGGTGGGTCGTGCGTGCGTGGAAGGCGCGCAGCATCATCACCTCGCGGGCGGGGCGATAGGCACTGGCGGCCCCCGCCCCGCCGCCCTCGCGTTTCAGCCGCCCGACCTCTACGACGACTTGCGCGCGTTCGTGCAGCAGGTCGAGCATGGCGGAATCGATGGCGTCGATTCTCTGTCGGGCTTCATCGAGCGATGTGGGTCGCCAACCGCTGTCATCCATGGTGCATATCCCGTGCAGCAATATCGGCTTCGGAGGTCGCGCCCACCGGAACGGGCCGCCCGCGAACAGGCGTCAAGACATGCCGCCCCCGCGCTGGCACGCCGCCCTTTGGCAGCGCATAGACCTGCTTCGTCGCTTCGACCAGCAAGGCACCGGCCACGCGCTGGGCATCAATCTTCAGGCCAAACCGTTCAACCGTTCGGGCGGCGCGTAGCCAGAACCTGCGCTCGCTAGGCGGGGCGTAGAGGGCGGCTGCTCGGCTGCTGGGCGACAGGTCATGTTCTTCCATCAGGCGCTCCAACTGACCGTAGGAGAAGGTGCGGCCCAACCCGAACGGTGTCGAATCGGCCCGCGCCCAGATGCCGGATCGATTCGGGGCGATGACGATCACACGGCCTTCGGGGGCCAGAACCCGCCCGATTTCCTCGAACAGATCGTCGAGATGCCCTTCCGTCTCGACCGCATGGGCAACGATCAGCCGGTCGATAAAGCCGTTGGCGATGGGCCAGCGGCCCCCATCCACCAGCGCGGCGGTATTGGGCGCATCATGCGGCCAATGCATCACCCCTTGCCGTGACGGCATCAGGCACAGCGTGCGGGCGGCATCGCCCATGAAGGGCCGCAGGAAGGGGGCCGCAAAGCCATACCCGGCAACCGTCATACGCTTGGTATTGGGCCACATGTCGCGCAGGGCTTGTTGCAGGTTCCGTTGTGCCAAGCGACCCAAATCGCTGGCATAGTAGAACTCCGATAGCGATGTCACATCATGGTGCACTTGCGGCCACCTTGTTATACACTGGTAGTTGAACACGCCCTATATGAGGACATATCCGATGGCCAACGCCCTCTCCACCCTAGAAACCACAGAAGCGGGTGCATTGAAAATCGTTTCCGTGCCCTGCCTCAAGGACAATTTCGCCTATCTGGTGCGGGACGAGAGCAATGGCAACGTCGCGGTGGTCGATGCGCCGGAATCCGAGGCCATCGAAGCGGCGTTGCAGGCGTTGGGCTGGACGCTGACGCATATCTTCATCACTCACCACCATAACGACCACATCGACGGGGTCGAGCGGCTGCGGTCTCTCGGCAATATCTCGGTGATCGGATCGGCGGCGGATGCCACGCGCCTGCCCATCCTGACGCAGGCGGTGATGCCGGGGGAAAGCTTTCGCTGGGGCGGGATCGAAGTCGATGTCTTCGACACGCCGGGGCATACGGTCGGGCATATCGTCTATCACATGCCGGAACCGGGGGTGCTGTTCAGTGGGGACACGCTGTTCGCGATGGGCTGCGGGCGGTTGTTCGAGGGGACAGCGCAGCAAATGTGGGGCGGCTTGTCGGCGCTGGCCGCGCTACCCGACGAGACGGTGGTGTTCTTCGGGCACGAATACACCGCGACCAACGCCGATTTCGCCCTGACCGTCGACCCGAACAACGCCGCACTGCACGACCGGGTGCGCGAGGTGATCGCGACATTGCAGGCGGGTGGGCGCACGACCCCGACGACCATTGGTCTGGAAAAGGCGACGAACCCCTTCCTGCGCGCAGTATCTGAGGACGTCGCCCGCGAGGTCGGGCTACCCGATGCCGATCCGGAAATCGTGTTCGCAGAGGTTCGGCGGCGGAAGGATAATTCTTGATGCGGCTTCAGGCCGGAAAATCGCTCTCGAAATTCTGACCGCCGTAATAGACCGCCTCGATTACAATCGTGTCTTTCGACACTGTAAAT
The DNA here is from genome assembly GCA_937974055.1 of uncultured Neomegalonema sp. GTDB lineage: Bacteria > Pseudomonadota > Alphaproteobacteria > Rhodobacterales > Rhodobacteraceae > JAHDDY01. The sequence goes on from CALJIU010000206.1 coordinate 7,486, forward strand.
AGGATGGTGGCGCGGCGCTCGAAACCAATCGTGCGTAGCCCTTCCATAAGATCGTCGCGCGGCGTTCCCTGCAAGGGAAACGTGCGCAAGGCATTGCACCGATCCACGATCCGCTCGATGTAGCTATCCGCCCTGCTCTCGAACGAAGCACTGGCGATATAAGCGTGCAGGGAAGCGAGTTGATCTACCGCGAGTGGCGCGAAGACGAGCTTCACCCCCGGTCGCCCTCACGGCGGGCTTTGATCATCGGGAGAACGTCTTCCGGCGCGGTCCCGGTCGAAGGATCGCCCGCGAACCGCTCGCTGGCGGGTGCGACCACGTCGCGAACCCATCGGTCGAAAGCCAGATCGTCGCGCCTGCGTTCGAGGGCTTCTGTCACGAACTGCTCGGCGGAAGGGGCCATCCCGTCCTCGACGGCGGAATGGACCAGGGTTTCCTGTTCGGATGTAAGGCGAATAGACATGTCATTAGAATAGTCGATTTTGGGGCGCTTTGCCAGTGTCTGATCTCTATCCCGTTTGCATCCCCCCCGCCCCCCCGCTATAGGTCGCGCCAACCAGCCGCGCGGGTGCGTCGGCATCCTCTGCAATATCGAACGAGAATCCCCATGCCCAAGATCAACGGCAACGAAATTCGCATCGGCAACATCATCGAGCATAATGACGGCCTCTGGATCGCAGTGAAGACCGATCACGTCAAACCCGGCAAGGGCGGTGCCTTCGCTCAGGTCGAGTTGAAGAACCTGCGCAACGGCTCGAAGCTGAACGAACGCTTCCGCTCGGCGGATAAAGTCGAGCGCGTGCGGCTGGAGCAAAAGAAGCAGCAATTCCTCTACGAGACGGACGGCAAGCTGGTCTTCATGGACAACGATACTTACGAGCAGATCGAGTTGGACGCCGAAATCCTCGGCGACCGCCGTGCCTTCCTGCAGGACGGTATGATCGTCGAGATCGAATACCACGAAGAGGAGCCGCTGGCCGCCAAGCTGCCCGAAAAGGTTATCTGCGAAATCGCCGAGACCGAGCCGGTGGTGAAGGGCCAGACCGCTGCCAATTCGTTCAAGCCCGCCATTCTCGATAACGGCGTCAAGATCAGCGTACCACCCTTCGTCGGCGTGGGTGAGAAGGTCGAAGTGATGACCGAAACTGCCGCCTATGTCAGCCGCGCTTCCTAATGGCCGATTATAAGGCGAATCTGACGGTCATGACCACCGCCGCCCGTATTGCGGCCAAGGGTCTGCGCCGTGATTTCGGCGAAGTCGAAAATCTTCTCGTCTCGGTCAAGGGCGTCGGGGATTTCGTATCGAAAGCCGATACCAAGGCCGAGCAGGTGATCCGCGAAACGCTCATGCACGCCCGCCCCGCCTATGGCTGGCTGGGCGAGGAAAGCGAGCCGGTGGAGGGCAGCGACCCGCGCCGCCGCTGGATCGTGGACCCGCTAGACGGAACGACGAACTTCCTGCACGGCTTGCCCCATTGGGCCATCTCCATTGCGATGGAACATAAGGGCGAGATCGTGGCGGGGGTCGTGTTCGATCCGATCAAGGATGAGCTGTTCACCGCCGAAAAAGGTGGGGGAGCATGGGTCAACGGCAAACGCTTGCGCGTGTCGAACCGCAAAGATCTGTCCGAATGCCTGTTCGCGACCGGCGTGCCTTTTGGCGAGAAGAAGACGCTGGGCCTGACGACGAAAGACCTCGTATCCCTGATGCCGACCTGCGCGGGCGTGCGCCGCTTCGGCTCCGCCGCCCTCGACCTCGCCTATGTGGCGGCGGGCCGGTACGATGGATATTGGGAGCGGGAACTATCGTCGTGGGATATGGCGGCGGGGCTGCTGCTGGTGCGTGAAGCGGGCGGGTATCTCAGCGATATTTCGGGCGGCACGGATATCCTAGAATCCGGCAGCGTCATCGCGGCGAACCCGGCGATTTTCGAGAAGTTTTCCAAGACCCTCAGCTAAAAGACAGATCGTTCCTCCGCAATTCGGACTCTTTTCACCCGCAGGAATCGCATGACCGCGCCGCATCGTTCGCGGTACGGTCATCCCGGTGAATCGGGTAAGTGGGGGAGAGACATGGACGGCGATTTCAAACGGTCCGTGAAGGTGACGCGCCCCACGGGGGCGGCATTAGCGATGCTCGCTTTCGTGGCGGTGGTCGTGGTGGTCGCGTATTTCTTGGCCCAGCCGATCCGCGACGTGTTTTTCGCGAATGTCTATCTCAACGGCCTGATCATCGTCGTGCTGGTCGTCGGGGTGCTGTACACTTTCTGGCAGGTGCTGCGCCTGTCGCGTTGCATCGACTGGATCGACGCTTTCATCGCCGAGCGGCCCGGTTTCGAGACAATCCAGCCGCCCCGGCTGTTGGCCTCGATGGCGGGGATGTTGCGGGATCGGGAGGCGCGCAAATCCCTCAGCCCGTCCATCGTGCGCGCAATTCTCGATTCCATCGCCACGCGGCTGGATGAAAGCCGCGAGATTGCCCGTTATATCGCCAGCCTGCTGATCTTCCTTGGCCTGCTCGGCACGTTCTGGGGGTTGTCGATCACCGTGCCGCTGGTGGTCGAGACGATCCGCGATCTGGCCCCTGAAGACGGGACCGATGCGTCGGATGTGTTCCAAAAGCTCGTCACCAATCTTGGCCAGCAAATGCGCGGGCTGGGCACGGCCTTTGCCTCCTCGCTGCTGGGGCTGGCCGGATCGTTGATCCTTGGCTTCCTCGAAATCCTGTCGGGGCAA
>CALJIU010000207.1 GCA_937974055.1 uncultured Neomegalonema sp.
GCGATATCGTCGCCCTTGTAATGGATCAGCGAATCCATCGACACGACGTAATCGAACTCCCCATGTTCCGGCGACAGCATGTCCCCGACACGAAAGTCGATATGTCCGGGCATGTCATTCGGCGTGCGCTCTGCGGCGATCTTCACCAGCGACCCGGCGATATCGATGGCGACCACATCGGCCCCTCGTTTCGCCGCCTCGACCGACAGCGCCCCGGTCCCGCAACCCGCATCCAGCAGGCGCAGCCCCGTCATGTCATCGGGCAGCCACGAAACCAGCGTCGCCCGCATCCGGTCCCGCCCCTCACGCACCTTCTGGCGCACCTTCGAGACGGGCGCATCCGATGTCAGGCGCGTCCAAGTTTCGGAGGCGGTGCGGTCGAAATACGTCTCCAACTCGCCCCGCCGCGTATCGTAGGTATTGCCCATCAATCGAATCCCAGGAACTCGAAGATATCGCGATCCGCCATCGGCTCAGGGACCAGCGGGTCCGTCCCGTCCCACAGGGTCTTGGCCAGTTTCAGATATTCCTGCTGAACCGCCACGATCTCAGGCTCGTCCCCCATCTCGAACAGGGTGGCCTTCTTCAACCGCGACCGCCGGATGGCATCCAGATCGGGCAGATGCGCCATGCGCTTGAACCCGACCGAGTCGCAATAGCGGTCGACCTCGTCCGTCTTGGCCGAGCGGTTCGCAACGCATCCAGCCAGACGCACGGGGTAATTCTTCGCCTTCGCGCCCACGGCGGCGATGATCCGGTTCATCGCGTAGATGCTGTCGAAATCATTCGCCGTGACGATCACGGCCCGGTCTGCGTGCTGCAAGGGGGCCGCAAAGCCGCCGCAGACCACATCGCCCAGCACGTCGAAGATCACCACATCGGTATCTTCCAGCAGGTGATGCTCCTTCAGCAGCTTGACCGTCTGCCCAACGACATAGCCACCGCAACCCGTGCCTGCGGGCGGGCCACCGGCCTCGACGCACATCACACCGTTATAGCCTTCATAGACGAAATCTTCAGGGCGCACTTCCTCGGTATGGAAGTCGTTCTGCGCCAGCACGTCGATCACCGTCGGCATCAGGCATTTCGTCAGCGTGAACGTCGAGTCATGCTTCGGGTCGCACCCGATCTGCAAAACCCGCTTGCCCATCTTCGAGAACGCAACCGACAGGTTCGACGACGTGGTCGACTTGCCGATCCCGCCCTTTCCGTAGACCGAAAACACCTTCGCACCCTCGATCTTCATCGACGGGTCCATATGAACCTGAACCGAACCGTCGGGTTTGCCGGGGTTCTTGCGGCGTGGGATGGTGGGTGGGGCGTCGAGTGGCATTGGTATCTCCTCCCAGAGAAAAAGTCGTCGTATCGGTCGGGCCGTTCCGCTATGCGGCGACCCCTTCGAGTTTGTCTTCGAGTGCCTCGCCCGCCGCCTTCAACGCTTCCAGCGTCGCGGCATCGGGGGTCCAGTAGTTGCGTTCATGGGCTTCGATCAGGCGGTTCGCCATGCGTACCGACGCCTTGGGGTTCAGGTCCGCCAGACGTTCGCGCATCGCGTCATCCAGCACGAAAGTCTGCGTCAGTTGCTGATAAACCCAAGGGGCGACCTCATCGGTGGTCGCCGACCAGCCCATCGTGTTCGTGACGTGGCTTTCGATCTGCCGCACGCCCTCATGCCCATGCTTGAGCATCCCCTCGTACCATTTGGGGTTCAGCGCCCGGCTGCGCGTTTCCAGCGATACCTGCTCGGCCAGCGTCCGCACGGTGCCGCTGCCCCGCGTTTGGTCGCCGATATAGACCGGCGCATGGGCGCCCTTGGCCTTCTTCACCGCCCGACCGATGCCGCCCAGCGTGTCGAAGTAATGGTCGATGGTGGTGACGCCCAATTCGACGGATTCGAGGTTCTGATACGCCAGATCCACCGTCTTCAACGACGAGGCCAGCATTTCCGGCTGCTGCACCGCTTTGCCGCTGCGCCCATAGGCAAAGCATTTGCGCTTCGTAAAGGCATCCGCCAACTCGTCCTCCTCCGACCACGCGCCGGAATCGATCAACTGATTGACGTTCGAGCCATACGCACCCTCGGCATTCGAGAATACCCGCAAAGCCGCCGTTTCGATATCGCAGCCATGCTCGGCCATATGTGCCAGCGTATGCTTGCGGATAAAGTTCATCTCCACCGGCTCATCGGCGATGGAGGCCAGATACGCGGCTTCCGCCAGCATGTTCGATTGCAACGGCAGCAAATCGCGGAAGATACCCGACAGCGTCGTCACCACGTCGATCCGGGGCCGCCCCAGCGTTTCCAGATCGATCAACTGCGCCCCGGCAAGGCGGCCATAGCTGTCAAACCGTGGCTCGGCCCCCAACAGCGCGAGCACCTGCGCAATCGGCGCGCCCTCATTCTTCAGATTGTCGGTCCCCCACAGCACCATCGCGATGGTTTCCGGCAACGCATTGCCCGCCCCCATATGCCGCTCGATCAACCGCTCTGCCTGCTTCGCCCCATCGACGATGGCATAGGCGGAGGGCAGGCGGAACGGGTCAAACCCGTGTACATTGCGCCCCGTGGGCAGGATATCCGGCGTCCGCAGCAGGTCACCCCCCGGCGCAGGGCGGATGAACTTGCCGTCCAGCGCCCGCAACACGGCGGGGATCTCATGGTCCTCCGCCAGCATCGCGGCCACCGCCGCCACATCCGCCCCACCGTCGACCGTCGCGCCCCCAACGATCCGTTCCAGCGATTCCCGGTCCAGCCGATCCTCGCCCCGTACCTCTTCCATCGCGTCCAGCGTATCGATCCGCTCGATCTCGGATGGTATATCGCCCAGCACATGCAGCCCGTGCGGGATAAGCGTGTATTCCAACTCCAAAATCTGCGCCGACAGCGCCGCGATTTCCTCGCCCGCATCCACGAACGGCACCTCGATATCCGCGAGGTTCACCTCCACCGCCTGCGCATGGATCAACGCGGCGAGGTCCACCAATTCGGCCTCCTGCTCCGGGTCGGTCTGCCGCCAGCGGTCGATGCTGGCCTTCAGGTCGATCAATCCCTTGTACAGCCCCGCCGTCGAAACGGGTGGCGTCAGGTAGCTGATCAACGTCGCCGCACTCCGTCGCTTGGCCAGCATTCCCTCGGAGGGGTTGTTGGCGGCGTAAATATAAATATTCGGCAAATCCCCGATCAGGCGATCCGGCCAATCCGTCGCGCTCATCCCCGTCTGACGACCGGGCATGAATTCCAGCGCCCCGTGGGTGCCGAAATGCAGCACGGCATTGGCCTCGAACTCATTCCGCAGCCAGCGATAGAACCCGGTGAAAGCGTGGGTCGGGGCAAAGCTGCCATCGAACAACAACCGCATCGGGTCGCCCTCGTACCCAAAGGCGGGCTGAACGCCGACGAAGACATTCCCGAATTGCGCCCCCAGCACAAAGATTTCGCGCCCATTGGTCTGATGCTTGCCGGGGGCGGCCCCCCATTGCGCTTCGATCTCCGCCAGATGCGGCTCGTTCCGCACGTAATCATCGGTCGAGATCGTCGCGCCGACATTCGCATCCGTGCCGTATTGCGCGGCATTCCCGACCAGAACCGCCGCCCGCAATGCCTCGACGCTCTCCGGCACATCGACCGAATATCCCTCGCGCTTCATCGCGTTCAGCGTGTTGAACAGCGACTCGAACACCCCCAGAAACGCCGCCGTCCCCGTCGCTCCGGCATTGGGCGGAAAGTTGAACAGCACGACCCCGACCTTGCGCTCGGCCAGCCGCGCCTTGCGCAGCGCCACCAGCTTGACGACCCGCGCCGCCAGAATCTCGGCCCGTTCGGGACATCCTTGCATCGCCCGACCAGCGGTAATATTCCCGATGCACCCGCGCGAACACCCCTGGCACGCCTCGCCCGACCCATTCGAGCGCCCGCCAAAGATGATCGGTCCCGCTGCACCATCGATTTCCGGGATCGCGACCATGATCGTCGCTTCCAGCGGTGAAAGACCGCGCCGCGAGGACCCCCATTCTTCCAGCGACTGAAATTCCAGCGCATGGGCCGCAACATACGGCACGTCCAGCGCCGCCAGCGCATCCTCGGCGGCCTTGCTATCGTTATAGGCTGGTCCACCGACGAGGCTGAACCCGGTCAGCGACACGACCGCATCCACATCGGACCGCCCGTCCTTCATCAAAAACGCCTCAATCGCGGGCCGCGAATCCAGACCCGTCGCGAATACCGGCACCACATCCATACCCTGCGCTTCCAGCGCCCGGATCGCCCCGTCGTAATGCCCCGCATCACCACTCAGCAGATACGACCGCATCAGCACCAGCCCCACGCGCCCCTTCGCACCGGGTTGCCGTGGCAACAGGCTGGCATCTTCGCTCAGGCGG
>CALJIU010000208.1 GCA_937974055.1 uncultured Neomegalonema sp.
GCGCCGGGATTTGGGCCGAATGTTCGGGGGTTCGATGATTTGGATATCTCGCCGCCTAGTCGTGTGGAGATTACGCCGGATGATCCGGTGAGTGCTGCCGCTTTGCGTCGTCGGGTCGAGGCGCTTGTTGCGGCGATGAACGATATTCCGGGGCAGGCAAAACGGCTGGCGCGGAAGCAGGCTGGGATGAAAAGGCCGATGCGGGTTATGCGTCCGGGCAGACCGCCGGGGCATGTGGAGCGGGGCAAACGGCCCATCGATCTGCTGCTGGCGGAGGTGCATCAACTGGCGCTCATGGCGCTGGCGGGGATGAAAGCGCCTCCGTAACGGACAGGTTTCAGGGATGAGGCTTTTGGGCCACCGCCGCTGGGCGGGGGGCGCTTTGGTGTGCGTGTCATCTTCTGTATCACGAGGAGATCGAGGATCACGGTGGGAAGGGAGAGCGGGGATGCCTGTGCGAGTTTTTCAATCGATTGCCGTGCCGGTCACGCAACGTCGCTTGTGAAAGCGTTCGACCGTCGCATATAGCAGGGAAAGCAAAGGAACCGCCTGACCATGACGATGATCGACGAGCACGCCCCCATGACGCGCGGGGCCATCGACAGCGCAGCCTTTCGCGCGACGTTCGGTTCCTTCGCAACGGGGGTCGCGGTCGCAAGCTGTCGCCCCGATGGCGAGGACGGCGTGGCGATCACCGTCAACTCGGTCGCTTCCGTTTCGTTGGACCCGGCCCTAACGTTGTTCTGTCTCGACGAAACCTCCGCGACCATCGCCGCGTTCCTGCGTGCGGGTCATTTTGCGCTCAACTTTCTCACGGAAGATCAGCAGACGATATCAAACCGTTATGCCCGCGACCATAGCTTTGGTACGGGCGATTTTGGCGATGGGTGGAAATCCGGCGCGCCGATCCTGAACGGTGCACTCGCCGTGGCCGATTGCGTGCTGCACGATGTGTATGGCGGCGGCGATCACCGCATCCTGATGGGCCAAGTGGTCGAGACAGGCTGGCGGCAGGACGCCCGGCCCCTGCTGTATTTCCGGGGCGGCTACGGCAACATTGGCGATTCGGCGTCCTGATCGGGTACGAGCACGAGCGTACCGAGCGCACCCGATTCCACCGCCTCGCGATCCGTTGCCATCGGCACCAGTTCACCCCGCCGCCATAACGGGGCGAGATTGCCGTAATGCTTCGATAGCGGATGCCCGCTCGCGCCGGTCGAGACGATGAATTTCGAGCGGTCGAGGTCGGCCAGATCGAACACCGCGCGCAAACCGGCGGCATGGACATTGGCGTAGGGGTCCGGTCCCATATGGCTCGATGCGCCCCGGTTCAGCGTGTAGTCGCCGCCGCTCGTCTCATGCTCGATATTCACGACGCTGCCCAGCGACAGTTCGATCCCGAACAGCGTGGTTCCGACATCGCCCAGCGTCCGGTGCTTGTGCTGCGCCACATGCGCCTCGCCCCAGCGCCACGCGCCGATAGCGGGGCCGTAGCGGTCCGACAATGCGCCCAGCGCATCGTCCAGCGACAGCGCCGCCATCGCCGCGCAATCCTCCTGCGCTTCGGTGGTGACGTCATCGCACCAGCGCCCCGCCTCGTCCAAATCACGATAGACCCGCTCGATAAACAAAGGCCGTGACCCTTGGTAATATTCAGCCAAACCGCCCAATTCATCCGCCGTTACCCGATCGATCAGCGCGTCGAGCCATGCGGTGAAGATCAACCCTTCGGGCCGGTCCTCATCCATCGCGCCGTTCCAATCGCGCAGGCGAGCCAGCGCATCGGCACGCAAGCGATGCGCGCCCTCATCCGCCCCGCTTTCCCAGATATCGGCCCCGATCAGCGGCGCGATGGCGCGGGCCATTTCCGATACCGAGTCCATCTGCAGCGCGCGGAAGCTCTCGACACTATGCGTCTCCCGCGCGCTCAATTGCTTGAGGATTCGGTTCAGGCGATAAGGCGCGTCCCAGTCGAACGAGAGGTGCCGGGGGAAATCGGCATTGCCGATCCGGTTATTCGCATTCGCCACCGCTCCACTCGCCGGATTGATGGTGCGCGGCAGGGCCGATTGCTCGACCCAGCCAACCCAATCATGGTCGTCATTCCAGCCCGGAGACGGCACGCGCCCTTGTATCCGGCTGGTCAATCGGCGCAGCGGCACCCGCCCTGCAACGCCGATCCCGACCGTCGTACCATCCGCGACCACGAGATTGAGCGCAGGCGCGATATAGGTATCGGCGGCGCGCAACGCTTCGGCAACGCTGGTCGCCCGGTTGAGCGCCAGCAATGCCTCGAAGCTGGTATCTTCGCTCGTCAGCGCGGTCCATGCCAGCGCCGGAACATGATCGCGCGGCGTGACCGCAGCCAAGCCCGCCACGGTGATCGGCAGCACTGGGCCATGGCGTGTCTCCTGCACCGTCAAGGCGACCGGGCGGGCCGAACGCACGCGGATCGTCTCGCTGCGCGTCTCGAAATTCTCCCAGCCGTCGGGCGTGCGATAGCGGGTCGGGTCTTCGGGATCGACCTGCTCGATGAAGACATCCGTATCGTCGATCTCGGCGGCGGTAATGCCCCATGCAATCTTGTCGTTCCGCCCGATGACGATGGCGGGCAGACCCGGCAGACTCGCCCCGATCAGGTCCATGCCCGGTCCCGTCACTTGAATCGGATGCCACACCGCCGGGGCCGTCAGTGGCAAATGAGGGTCCGAGGCCAGCAGCGGCGCGCGGCTGGAAGTGTGCTGTCCGTCCAGCGCCCATGCATTCGAGGCACCGGCGGCGTATTCATTGGTCAAATCGCCAAGGATGGCGAGATTTTCCGTACTCCGCGCTTGATACGGGGCATCCGCCAATGAAGCACTTTCCGTCAAGGCTTTTGATATCGTTGCGTTATTCCGGGGATTCGGCTGCGCCTCCGCCTTCACGATCGGCAGCGCGCCGACCCCCTGCCCCGGATAATCGGGGAATAGATCATGCACTTGCTGCGGCTCCAGCCCCAGCAAGAACCGCCCGCGCTTCACTTCCTTGGCCAGCGCCCCGCGTGAAATCTGGAACGCCATGCCCTTTAGGATCGATAGGGAATCGGCGGGGGTCCACGCATCGATATCCGATCCGAAGATATAGAATTCCGGCGCGCCACGCCCCAATCCCTGCTCGACCGCCTGCCGGATTCGCGCATTCACGCCCCCCGCATAGGCATCGAGGATCGACCGCGATTCCGGCGTCAGCGCGGCCAGCGACCGCTCCGCATGGCCATCAAGGTCCATCGCCCGCATCAATCGGTCGGTCGACAATGCCCGCACCCCGAACCGCTCGGACAATCGCCCCTGCGCCAGACGGCGGGCGACATCCATCTGCCACAGACGGTCCATCGCGTGAACGTAGCCCATCGCAAACCACGCATCATGGGGCGTCTTGGCGAAAATCCGGGGAATCCCGTGGGCATCCCGCACGATCTCGATCCGCGCATCGACCCCTGCAATCCGCTCGGTGCCTGACATCGGCGCGAGCGAAAAGGACGCTAGCATATACACCGCCGCCAGCAACGACACGCCAAGCAGCAGCGCCCCCGTCACCATCTTTCGCATCAGCCGCCACAGACTTCGCACCGTCGACACTCTCCTATCCAGAGTTTTGGCCTATCCAGAGTTTTGGCCTATCCGGGGTTTTGACCTATCCGGGGTTTCGGGCCTTGACCTGCCGCGCGGCAGGGTCATGGTATCGCGCGGGGCCACTCCCCGCCGCTACGCAGGCGTTGCATGCGCTAAGATGTGTGCCGGTATCAAGGGTATAAGAACTTACGGAGTTTGAAAAATGGCGAAAGTCTCCTTTATCGGTCTGGGCGTGATGGGATATCCGATGGCCGGATACCTGCAGAAAGCGGGTCACGACGTCACCGTCTACAACCGCACCACCGCCAAAGCGGAGAAGTGGGTCGCGGAATATGGTGGCAGCCATGCGCAAACACCGCAAGAGGCCGCCGAAGGCTGCGATTTCGTCATGGCCTGCGTGGGCAATGACGACGATCTGCGCTCCGTCACCACCGGCGAAAACGGCGCGTTCCATGCCCTGAAATCCGGCGCGGTCTTCGTCGACCACACCACCGCCTCCTCCACGGTCGCGCAAGAACTGGCCAAAGCTGCCGCCGACAAGGGCTGTGGCTTTGTCGATGCCCCGGTTTCGGGCGGTCAGGCCGGGGCCGAGAATGGCCAGCTTGCCATCATGTGCGGCGGCTCGGCCAAGGATTTCGGGGCCGCCGAACCGATCATGGATTGCTACGCCAAGGCCATCGTTCATATTGGCGAGGAACCGGGGGCCGGTCAGGTCTGCAAGATGGTCAACCAGATCTGCATCGCCGGGCTGGTGCAGGGCTTGGCCGAAGGTCTGGAATTCGCCAACAAGGCCGGTCTCGACGGGCGCAAGGTGGTCGAGGCCATCAAGGGCGGCGCAGCGGGCAGTTGGCAGATGGAGAATCGCTACGAATGGGTGCTCGATGGTGCCTATGAGGACAATAAGGGCTTCGCCGTCGATTGGATGCGCAAGGATCTCGGCATCTGCCTCGACACCGCAAAGCAGATCGGCGCGCGCCTGCCCGTCACCGCCTTGGTCGATCAATTCTATGCCGATGTTCAGACAATGGGTGGCAATCGCTGGGATACGTCCAGCCTCGTGATGCGGTTGAATAAATAGCACCTCAAAAAAATCGCTTCCCCGGCCATTGTGCCGGGGTCTGCATGAACCGAGCATCCGACGGTTTGCGGGGATGCGCTTAACAGATCGTCTTAAGTATCGGAAAATCCACGCTATGTTGATCCTGTGGATTTCTCCGATTCTCCTCTTCCTCGCCCTGATCGCCAGCCGCGCGGTCCCGGCGCTGGTCGCCGCATGTCTGGCGCTGGCCTTATCCGCCATCATCGTCATTGCGGCGGGTCCGGTCGCCGTGACGGTGCCGGACTACGCGATGATGCTGCTTGCCGGGGCATGGATCGCCCTGCCCGCCGTCCTCGTCATCCTCGCGGGCCTGTACTTCACCGAAGTGCTCGCCGCACCGCAGACCACCGCGCGCACCACCCTCTCGCCCCGCGCACTCGGCACGACCTGCCTGTTCGTCGCCCCCTTCGTCGAGACGGCCACCGGCTTCGGCGTCGGCTATGTCGTCGCCGTCAGCGCGATTATCCGCGCTGGCATCGCCCCCGCCATCGCCTTAGCGCTGGGTGCTTTCAGCCAGTCGCTGGTGCCGTGGGGCGCTTTGGGCATCGGCACCAAGATCAGCGCGGCGATAGCGGGGGTGCCGGTCGATGATGTCGCATGGCGCTGCGCCCTCATCACCGCCCCGATCCTGTGGATCATGGTGCCGGTCTATTGGCGCATCGCGCGGGGCGCAGGCATCGGCATTGAACGCGCCCAACGCATCGAAGACGCCGCCACCGTCGCGACCCTCTCGCTGTTACTGGTCCTTACCAACACGATCCTGCCGATAGAATTGGCGGGATTGGCCGCCATCGCCCCCGTCCTGCTCTATCGCCTCTGGCGCAGCGAAGGGGCGGGGCTGCTCTCAGGGCCATCGCTCAAGCGCGCCATCCCCTATGCCATCCTCATGGCCTTGCTGGCCGTAACGAAGATGGTGCCAGCGGTCAGCGCCGCGCTTGCCACCCCCGCCTTTACCCCCGGCCAAGGTGCGCCCCTCTTCGCCCCGCTGGCCAGCCCAGCCATCCCCTTGATTCTCGCCGCCTTTCTCGGCTGTCTTGGTCATCGACAATGGCGCGGCCTAACGGCGGCAATCGCCCCGACCATAGCCAAGGGCGCACGCGCCTGCGCCATGACGATCCTGCTGGTCGCCCTTGCATGGATCATTGTCCGTTCCGGCATCGCCGACGCCTTCGCGCAAGCGGCGCTGGACGGTCTAGGCCCGACCGCCGTTCTGCTCGTGCCGGTTTTGGGGGCGCTGGGGGGCTATCTCACGGGCAGCAATACGGGCGCGGGCAGCCTCGCCATGCCAGTGGCACTATCCGTGGCCCAATCGCCCGCTGACCTACTCTGGATCGCCGCCGCCACGATAACGGCGGGCAGCGTCTTCACCGCCTTCTCCCCCGTGCGTTTCGCGATGGGGCAAGCGATTGCACGGGCCGACCGCAGCGATACGGCCCAAGCCCTGCGCGCCCTCGCCCCCCTCGCGCTGTCGACTATCATTATCTGCATCGCCGCAATCTGGCTTACGAATGAATACACGCCAATCGTCTGAAAAATTTTCGCGCGCCTTTTTTTCGCCAATCCATAAAATACGTGCCGAGACCTGTGCGCGAGTTGCATGGTTTTGGACAAGAAGCGCGCGTGGGAATTTTTCAGGCAACGGCGTGGACATCGCGGTTGGGGTGAAAACGCGATCAAGACAGGTCGCTTTTCACCCTAAGCCGTCCCGCCCTCTGCCGACAGCAATTCAGGCGAGATGCCCATTTCCGACAGGGCGGCGGTCCATTTGTCGTCATCGGCATCACCGAATACGATTTCGGGCACGGCATCGCAGGAGAGCCAGCCGTTCTGCTTGATCTCTTGCTCCAATTGCCCCGGCGCCCAGCCGGTATAGCCGAGCGCGATGATGCGGTCGCGGGGGCCGCTGCCATCCGCGATATCACGCAGGATATCGACGGTGCCGGTCAGCATGAACTTACCCGCGATATCGAGGGCGTTCTCGCCGTTGTAATCGCTGGAATGCAGGACGAAGCCACGACCACTTTCCACCGGCCCGCCGATGCGGATCGGGGTGCCGGAGGTCGTGTCGTTGGGTTCGATTTCCAATTGCTTGAGCAGTTCGTCGAAATCAATGGATTCCGCGCGCTGGTTCACCACTAGGCCCATCGCGCCCTGATCCGAATGCGCGCAGACGAGGATGACGGAGCGGTGAAAGCGCTCGTCGCCAATACCGGGCATCGCAATCAGGAACCGTCCTTCTAGACCGGCTTCTTCCATGCCATCGTTCTCCATTCTATCGGTCATACAAGGAAAGATGGTGCTTCCCTGCATCCGGTTCAACGTCTTGTCGTTGCAGCGTGTTATCCCATATCTGCGGTATAACAAGCGAGTGACCACGATGAAGTGCAGGTATTGCGGAAATGCATACGCGGATGAAGATCGTACCTGCGGTGGGTGCGGTGCGCCCAAGGATGCCATCCGTTCCCTGCTGGATGCCCCCGCAACGCCGGAGCATTGGTCGAATTCGCTGAAAGACACGATTATTCGCGTGTTGATCGTGACAGGGGGTGTTTTGGTGGGCGCGTTCGTGTTGGCGGCCATCGGATTGGCGGCGTTGGGCGCGGTGCTGGCCTTTTTCTGGGCAATGCCCGCCGCCCCCACCCTGATGACCTATGTGGCATGGCGGGATGCGAAGGGTGATTTCGTCGGTTTCTTCGTACGCCTGTTCCTTGTCATGGGGGTGTGGTCGGGGATTTCCTTCGCCGTTCTGCTGGCCATCGGGGTATCGGCAAGCCTGTAAGACCGATGGTGATATTCGCGTCGGCGTTCAAATGCCGGCGGGATCGGGTGACCACGCCCGGCTTTTCGACCTGTGACCGGACCTCACGAGAGCGGCCACGATGATTGCAGTGGCCGAGCGGGACGGCGATTGCTTCGCCGCTCATTATTGTCCCTGTTCAAACCGACACTGCGATCAATCGCCGAGTACCTCATCGACCTTTGCGATAAACTTTTTCACATTGATGGGTTTCGTGAATGCCGCTTTCGCACCGAGTGCGGTCGAGAGGGTTCCGTAGTCTGGAGAAAACTCACTAGGTCTGCTGGCCGTTATCACGATTACGGGCAGCTTGCTCAGTTTCGGATCGGCACGCAACCGGCCCTGTAGCTTCGTTCCGCCATCGGGTACCATCTTGCCGTCCTCCGACACGAAGATATCCGTGATCACGAGGTCGAATTGCGTGTCATGAAGGGCGGTGAAGGCGTCGGTGGCGTTTTTCGTCCATTCGACGCTATGGCCTTCGTTTTCGAGCAACATCCTGAGTTCAAAAGCAAAATGGATATCGTCTTCCATAATCAGGATTTGTGCCATCGAGGGTCTCTTCGTATTGGCCGCGCGGAAGCAATTTCGCCGGTATATGCCAGATCAGCCCCTTTCGATGCAAGGGTTGGCGTGCCGCCCGAAACCGTCACGCCGCAATCGTGGCCGTCGTTATCATGGACCCAGGTTTTGGGACGCGGTACACGGATAGCGCGGCACATGTCTCATCGGTGAAAATGGCAGGCGGAAAATCATGGCAAGCGTATCCGATGAAACCGAGATCCTACAGGCGCTGGCAGGCTGTGCCGATGAACCCGTGCACATTCCCGGCACGATCCAGCCGATTGGCGCGCTGATCGCCTGTGACAAGGCCGAAGGACGCTTGCAATACGCCAGTGAGAACGCCGAAGCCCTGTTCGGCCAGCCTTTGGGGGCGCTGTGGTCGTTGACGATCCGGGATTTGCTGGGCAGTGAAATCTGGCATGCCGCGCAGAATTTCGACAGTGCGCAAGACCCCACCGCCAAGCGGTTCTTTGCGGGCATGTGGTCGATGGGCGAGGATTTCCACGCGGTCTTTGTGTCGGATAGCGGCGATTATCTTGTCTTAGAGATCGAGGCGGCGAGCGAAAAGCCGGGATTGCATCCTGAAATGCTGCGCGAACAGACCTTTCTGTGCGGGCAGATTCAGCAATGCATGGATCAAGACACACTGTTCGATCTGACGACGCGATTGTTGCGGCATGTCACCGGGTTCGACCGGGTTATGATCTATCGTTTCGATGCCGAGTGGAATGGCGAGATCATCGCGGAGTCGCGGCTCGGCTCGATGGAATCTTTCCAAGGTCTGCGCTTTCCCCATTGGGATATTCCCGAACAGGCGCGGGCGATCATGGCGCGCATCCCGCTCAGACTGATTACGGATACGCAGCAGGTGCCCGTTCGCATCCTCGCCGCCGATGCCGGTCTGCCGGACCTCGATATCACCTATGCACAGATGCGCGGTGTATCGGCTGTTCACATGCAGTATCTCAAGAATATGGGTTCGCGGGCGACGATGACCCTGTCCGTCGTGCTGGATGGCGTGCTGTGGGGGATCATCTCGTTCCACCATCGAAACCCCAAACTCGCCTCCACCGAGATTCGGCAGATACTCACCACCGGCATGCTTCCGATCTTCTGCCTTAAGCTTCAGGTTTTGCGTCAGGATGCGGCGATGGCGGTTGGTCGCCGCCTCGAAACGCTTCGGACCGATATACGCCTCAAGCTGGACGAAGATGCCGACATACCGGATATGGTGGCGGAATTCGGGGCGGCAATCTGTGATGAACTGGATGTCGACGGGTTGACGGTCGCGACCGGATCGCAAACGTATTCCTACGGGTTGACGCTCGACCAATCCGGGTTGAGCCAATTGTCGGCGCGTGCCTATATGGATCGAAACGCGGTTTTCTCGACGGATTCCTTCAAGAGGGATTTTCCGGAATTATCCGGCAACACCAATATCTTGGCAGGAGCGTTGGTGGTGGAGCAGCCCGAAAGCCGTTCGCTGACGCTTTTCAGGAAGGAAATCAGGCGCGACGTGTCCTGGGCCGGGAACCCCGAAAAGGAAACCGAAATCGCGGAAGGCAATCTCCGCCTGCGCCCACGGGGTAGCTTTGCGACCTATCTCGAAGTTGTGGAGGGGCGCAGCAAAGCGTGGAGTGACGACGACAAGTACCTCGCAAACCAGCTCTGGCCCCTGCTGAGTGTGGCGGAACGCCAGACCTATATGCGCCAACTCAGTCGCCAGCAGGAAATCATGATCGGCGAACTCAATCACCGGGTTCGCAACATCCTCGCCCTCGTCAAATCGGTGTCGCAGCAGGCCCGGAAATCAGGGGAATCGCTTGAAAGCTATAGCCAAGCCCTCGAAGCGCGGATTCATGCCCTTGCGGCGGCGCATGATCTGGGCGCGGGGGCGGCCTCGAAATCGGTTTCGGTCAAGAAGATCATCTTCCTCGAAGCCGATCCATTTGCATCGAAGGATGAGGCGCAATTGACCGTTAGGGGCGGCGATTTCGACATTCGGGCCGATGTTGCCCCACTCTTCACGCTGGTCATCCATGAATTGATGACCAATGCCGCGAAATACGGCGCATTGTCGGCACCCGGCGGGCGGATCGAAATCGCCCTGTCGGTCGAGCGGGAGGGCATGGCCCTCGATTGGCGTGAAACCGGCGGGCCAGAGATTGACGAGACCGGGATTTCGGTCGGTTTCGGGACGACGCTCATCCAGCAGGCGGTGCCGTTCGAGATGGGCGGCACGGCGGAGCTGCGGTTTGCGAAAGACGGCGTTCATGCCCGGCTGTGGGTTCCGGCGAATAATGCGACCCTGCGCCATGACGAGGTAGCACCGACCAACGGCCCCGCCGAGCCGGGCAACCCGAGGGGGACGACGATCCGCAGCAACATTCTGGTCATGGTGCTGGAGGATAATTACGTGATCGCGACCGGCCTGCAAGAGATGTTGGGAATGATGGGATTCCCGAATACGGAGGTCTTTTCGAATGCGGTATCCGCGCTGGAATTTCTGGACACCGCCAAGCCGAACCTCGCGCTGCTGGACGTGAATCTGGGGCAAGGCAGCACCAGCGAAAGCACGGCCCTGCGGCTGATGCAATTGGGGGTGCCGATGGCCTTCGTGACGGGATACGGCGAGCGAACCCAGCTTATCGGGGAATTGAAGCATATCCCCGTGCTGACCAAACCCATCTCCGAAACGGAACTCAATACCG
>CALJIU010000209.1 GCA_937974055.1 uncultured Neomegalonema sp.
TCGCCCGCGCCCAAGCCGTTCTGGATGGTCAGGACGAGGGAATCCGGTCCCATATGGGGGGTGATCGCCTGTGCCGCCGGGCCGACGCCACTGGCCTTGGTGGCGAGGATGTAGAGGTCGCATTGCCCCGCATCCGCCACATCCGCCGTTGCGTTCAGCCGAACCGTACGGTCGCCGCTGGCCCCCTCGACCCGCAGGCCGGTGGCGTTCATCGCTTCGACATGCTCGGCCCACGTATCAACCGCCCAAACCTCATGCCCCGCATCGGCCAGCAGGGCGGCGTAGATCGACCCCATAGCCCCGGTTCCGACGATGGCGATTTTCATGGGGTGCTCCGGGTTTTAAATTCTGCAAGATCGTCCAGTGCCTGCGGGCTGACGGCGACCCTACAGGCCATGACGCGCGAACAGGGCGGCGACGGCGGCGGGGTCGGCGGCCTCGTCCGGTTCGTCTTCCATCGCGCGGATTTCGGCGAGTTCAGCATCGGAGAACATGGCCGCGCCCTGCCGACCATAGGTCATGGCGACGGCATCGACCATCATGGCCAGACGGTCGAGGGCGTCGGCGGGTAACCGGCGTTCGGCGTTTTCGAGACTGGCTTTAAGACGTGTGTTCATTTCCGTATCTTACCGGCCTTTAGAAAGAATTCAAAGCCTGCGCTCACTGTTTGCTCACCACATACGTCGCCCGTTCCAGCCAGTCGGGCGCGATCTCTACGCCCCAGCCCGGTGCGTCCGTAACCGTCGCATGGCCGTCTTCGATGGTGTAGGGGGATGACACGAACAGGGCGTCTTGCCACGGGTAGTAATCCGCGCCCTCAATGGAGAATTCGAGGTATTTGCCCGCATTCGGGATGGCGCGCAGCAAGTGCATGGTTAAGAGCGTGACCATCGACAGGTTGGCGCAATGGGGGGTGACGGGCAGGCCCGCCTCCGCCGCCATGCGGCAGACGCGCAGGGTGCGGGCGATGCCGCCGAGGTAGCAGATATCGGGCTGCACGATATCGACGGCACGCATGTCGATCATGCGCCGCCATGTGGGCAGGTCACAGTCCTGCTCGCCCCCGGTGACGTCGATAGTCAGGGCGTCGGTTACTTGCTTGGTCTGCTCCAACTCCCAATAGGGGCACGGTTCCTCGTAGTGGCAAAAGCCCTCGCCCTCCAGCATCCGACCCACTTCAATGGCGCGGGGCGGGGCGTAGCAGGAATTGGCATCGATCAGCAGGTCGGCATCGGGCAGCGCGGCGCGCATTGCGGGGATGATGGCCTCCGTTCGGCCCGGCCATTCATCGCGGCCCCGGCCCACTTCAGCCCCCGCCCGCATCTTGAAGGCCGTAAAGCCGTATTCGCCCGCCAATCGCCGAAAGCGCGCGGCCTCCCCTTCGGGGGTGATGTCACGCTTCATCGAGGAGGCATAGGCCCGCACCGGCCCCGGCGATCCGCCCAGCAGCGTCGCGACCGGAACACCGGCCCGCTTGCCGCGCAGATCCCAGATGGCGGTATCCACGCCGGTCATGGCACGGCGTAGATACGAACCGGGAAATTTATGCTCGCGCTCGGTGACGAGATCGAGGGCATCGTCCAGATCGCCGACATCGACGCCCATCATCCACGGGGCGACCTGTCGATGCAGTACGGCGCAGGTGATATCGGCATTATAGGTCGAAACCTGCCCCCACCCTGTCGCCCCATCGGTATCGGTGACGCGGACGAAGCCGACATCTTCGGTATGCCATGTCTCGATGCTGCGCAGGATCATGCGGCCACCCCCTCGCGCGCGTCTTCGAGGATCAGGTCGGAGGCGCGTTCGCCGACCATGATCGAGGGGGCATTGGTGTTGCCGGTGGGGATGGCCGGAAAGATGGAGGCATCGACCACTCGCAGACCGCCGACGCCACGCACGCGCAGGCGTCCATCGACCACCGATTCCGCATCCATGCCCATGCGACAGGTGCCGCAGGCGTGAAACACCGTCCATGACGCATCGCGCACGGCGGCGAGGATCTCGTCATCGGTTTCGACCACCCCCTGCGGCACGATCCGTTCTTCGATCACATCGGCCAAGGCGGGCATTTCGGCGATCCGGCGCATCAGGCGCACCCCGTCGATCATCATGCGGCGGTCATACTCGGTATCGAGGTAGTTGGGATGGATATCCGGCGGGGCGAAAGGGTCGGGCGAGGCGATTTCGATATGGCCCCTGCTGGTCGGGCGGCACGGGTTGAACCCCAGTAGAAAGCCGGGGAACGGGTCGGGCGACATCAAGGGGCGCTGGCCCACGGGCGCGCGGGTATAGCTGAGTGGTGAGAAATAAAGCTGGATATCCGGCCCATCGCCGGTGTCGTGCAGCGTCACGAAGCCCCCCGCCTGATTGAGGCTGAGGGTCAGGGGGCCGCGCCGCCGTGCGAGGAAATCGAGGCCCACGCGCAGCTTGCCATGCCACGGGCGCAGCACTTGGTTCAGCGTCGGCACGCGGGAGCGGTAGAGATGGTCGTAGCCCAGATGGTCAGCGAGGTTGCGGCCCACTTGCGGGGCGTCGTGCAAGACGTCGATCCCCTGCCCCGCCAGCACCGCCCCCGGCCCGATGCCCGATAATTGCAGCAATTGCGGCGAGTTCACCGCCCCTCCACACAGGATCACCTCGCGCCGTGCCGTTGCCGTGAGCGTGCGTCCACCGCGTCGGTAGCGTACCCCGGTCGCGCGGCCCTGTGAGAGCTCGATCCGCTCGACATGCGCGCCGGTGACGACCCGCAGGGTCGGTCGCTTCATGGCCGGGCGTAGGTACGAGCGGGCGGCGGAGGCGCGCAGGCCGCCCTTGGTCGTGATCTGGTAGAGGGCCGCGCCCTCCATCTCGGCACCGTTGTAATCCGCTGCACGACCAACGCCAGCCTGCTCCGCCGCATCGAGATAGGCATCGCAGAGCGGGTGGACATGGCCGGTCGTGTCGGTGACGTGCAGCGGGCCGCCGATCCCGCGCACTTGGTCGCCGCCGCCCTGCCAATCCTCCATCCGGCGAAAGACCGGCGCGACCGATCCCCAGTCCCAGCCGGGTACGCCCCAATTGTCGAAATCGCGCGGATGGCCCCGCACATAGACCATCGCGTTGATCGAGGATGACCCGCCCAGCACCTTGCCGCGTGGCCAATAGCTGCGCGCGCCGTTCAGGCCCGGCACGGGGGCCGTCTCGTATTTCCAGTTCACGCAGGCGTCGTAATAGACCTTGCCATAGCCGACGGGCATCTGGATCAGGAACCGGCGGTCATCGACCCCCGCCTCCAGCACCAGCACGGTGTGTCGCCCGTCCTCGGACAGGCGCGCGGCCAGTGCCGATCCGGCGGACCCGGCCCCGACGATCACGAAATCGTATTCTTCACCCACGGCATTCGCCCCGATCATCGGCCCTGTTCTTCCATCGAGCGTAAGCACGGGCTGGCGAGGCGCGAAAGGCGGAAAACGTCGTGCGGGCGGTTTTCTTCGACGGATTCGGTTAACAAGGATAATCGGAGAATAGGTTTGGGGGTCATCGTCGGACTCGTTCCGACGATCCATGATTGCAAAAAACGCACATGCAACAGCTATGGATCGTCGGGACAAGCCCGACGATGACCGGTAGATGGGTCGCCTCTCATTCGCCCGATTGCCCTGAATCGGGTATTGGATCGTTTCGCGTCTTCCTCTATCGGTTCCCCCGTCACCGAACCGGGCCGAAGGCGACCCCATAATGTCCGCTACCTCCGAGATCAGCTATGCATGGTCCGCCGATACCCGTTTTGCGCGGGGAGTTATCCGCACCATCGAGAATCTGACGGGTCGCCCGCGCCTTATCCGCATGGCCCGCGATTATCAGCGTGACATGGCGATGGGGCGGGATTTCTGGGCGGTGATGCAGGATCGCTATCGCATCCGCCTCGATTTCGCAGAAGGGTCGCCGAACCTGATCCCCGCGAGTGGCCCGGCGGTGGTGGTGGCGAACCATCCGTTCGGTATCCTCGACGGGTTGGCGATGGGGCGGTTGATGTCGATGCGGCGGCCCGATTTCAGGATCATCGCGCATAGCGTCTTTGGGCGTGCGCCGGAGGTGGCGCGGCATATCCTGCCGATCAGCTTCGACAATACGCGCGCGGCGCAGGCGCTGAACCTTGCCACCCGGCGCGAGGCGCTGCGGTTTCTGGCCGATGGGGGGGCGATTGCGGTCTTTCCGGGGGGCTGCGTCTCGACGGCGGCGCGGCCCTTTGGGCAACCGATTGATCCGCGCTGGAAGAATTTTACCGCGAAACTCGTCGCGCAACCGGATGCGCAGGTGGTGCCGCTGTTCTTCGAGGGCAGCAATAGCCGTGTGTTTCAGGCGGTGAGCCATGTCAGCCAGACCCTGCGCCTTGCGCTGCTCATCAGTGAATTTCGTACCGGAATCGCGCAGCCGGTGCGGATGCGCCTCGGCCCGCCGATGGCGCGGGCGGGGATCGAGGAATGGCGGGGCGATCCCGTGGCGTTGATGGATTATCTGCGCGATACGGTCTATGCGCTGTCGCCCCGCCCCTTGGGTCATCTTGGCTATGGCTGGAACGGGGAGTGAGGCGGTCTACCTGTTCGGCATAGCGCAGGGGAGACAGACATGGATACCGCACTCGCCCTACTGACCGGCCTATTGATCGAGGCCGGGCCCGCCGACACCCTCGCCCCCTATCGCTGGGAAGCGCGGCCTATCCTCGTCTTTGCGCGGGAGGGTCAGCCGGAGTTGCAGGCGCAGCTCGACGCTTTTGCAGGCAATGCGGCGGGGTTGGCGGATCGGCGGAACATGATCATCCTCGATACCAACGCGGCCTCGGCCCTGCGCGAGCGGTTTCGACCTGATGGGTTCACCGTCATCCTCGTCGGGCTGGACGGCGGCGAGAAGGCGCGGCAGAGCGGGGTCGTGCCTGCCGATGCCTTTGATGCACAAATCGACGCGATGCCGATGCGGCGGCGGAAGTTGAACGCGGAGCGACGCACAGATTGACATTCCGGGGTACCCGCCGCAAAGGTCCGGCGCATGTTCGCGATGCGCCCCATCGGCTATGTCATCGGCCAGTTCGTGGTCATTCTCGGCCTCGCCATGCTGCTGCCCATGGCGGTGGACTGGTTCGGGGGTGAGCCGGAATGGCAGACCTTCGGGCTGGCCGCCGCCATTACCATCATCGGCGGGGCGGGCCTCGTCACGGCCTGCGCGCAGGACCGGAGCGATGGGCTGTCGGTGCAGCAGACGTTCATCCTGACAGTTCTGGCTTGGCTCATTTTGCCATTATTCGGCAGTCTGCCTTTCATCATGGGCGCGCATGGGATGGATTTCACCGATTCATTCTTCGAGTCGATGTCGGGCATTACGACGACGGGCGCGACGGTGATGGAGGGGCTGGACCGCAAGCCACCCGGTATCCTGCTGTGGCGGGGATTGATGCAGTGGTTCGGGGGGCTGGGCGTCGTGGTCGTCGCCATCGCCATCTTGCCGGAACTGCGGGTCGGGGGGATGCAGCTATTCAAGTCGGAGGCGTTCGACACCTTTGGCAAGATCCTGCCGCAAGCCGCCAAGATCGCCATGCAGCTATTCTATATCTACATGGCGCTGACGATTGCCGCGATGTTGATCTACGCTGCCTGTGGGATGAAGCCCATCGACGCGGTGGTTCATGCCATGACCAGCATCGCGACCGGGGGGCTGGCCAATTACGATTCCTCCTTCGGCGCGTTCAGCAACCCGGCGATTCACTATTTCGGCGCATTCTTCATGCTCGCCTCTGCCCTGCCCTATGTGCGGTTCATCCAATTGATGCACGGCTCGCCCATGCCATTGCTGCGCGACCCACAGGTGCGAATGTTCCTGAAGCTGATCGCAATCTTCGTCTTCGTGCTGGCCGTCGGGCGGTGGCAGGAGACGCGCGACATCGAATACGCCTTTCGCACGACGCTGTTCAACGTCGTGTCGATTATGACCGGCACAGGCTATGCGACCGAGGATTACGGGTTGTGGGGACCGTTCGCGATGATGATGTTCTTTATGATCGGCCTGATCGGCGGCTGTGCGGGATCGACAAGCTGTTCGGTGAAGGTGTTCCGCTATCAAGTGCTGGCCGCATCGGTGAAGGCGCAGATCAAGCTGATCCAGAATCCATCCAGTGTGCCGCGCGCTCGATATGACGGGCGGCCCCTGTCCGAAGACGTGCTGGCCTCGGTCATGGCGTTCTTTCTGTTGTTCCTGCTAACGCTGGGATTGATGGTATTCGGCCTGAGCATGATCGGGCTGGACCTTCTGACCTCGCTATCCGGGGCGGCGGCAACCTTGGGGAATATCGGGCCGGGGCTGGGCAATGAGATCGGGCCATCCGGCAATTATGCGGACCTGCCCGATAGCGCGAAATGGGTGCTGACCTTGGGCATGTTCCTCGGTCGGTTGGAATTGTTGAGTGTCTTCGTATTGCTGATGCCCCGTTTTTGGCAGCGGTGATGTAGATCACCTTGTGGCCCCAAAGGGTGATTATGCTGTCGTCCAAACAACCATCAGGAGACGACCCATGCCCTTCGCATCTTTCCCCCGCGCCCGGATTTCCCACATCTGCGCAATTGCGCTTTCCGTCACGGTCGCGGCCACCACCGCACAAGCCGATGATGTTACCGATGCCATCGCCGAAGCCGCCGCCGCGTATGAGGAGGGCGATCTGGCCTACGCGAAGGAATCCCTCGAATTCGCGACGCAGTTGATCGGCCAGATGAAGACCGGCACCCTCGCCACGCTGTTGCCCGAACCGCTGGCGGGGTGGGAAGCCGGTGAGGTGGACACCGAGACGATGGGCGCGGCCCTGTTCGGCGGCGGCAGCACGGCATCGCGCGACTACACGAAGGGCGATAAGACGGTGTCGATCCAATACACCGCAAACTCCCCTATCGTCGCACAAATGGCAGGCATGTTCTCCGCCGCCGCGATGGGCGGGGGTGGCAAGCTGATCCGGCTGGGACGGCAAAAAGCGATGGTCGATGAAGATGGCGGCATCCAGTTCGTGGTCGATAACAGCGTAATGGTCACGGTCGACGGCAATGCATCCACCGAGGAGATGAAAGCTTATGCAAAGGCAATCGATATCAAGGCATTGAAGGATTATTGAGGGCGTAGGCGCTTTCTTGTCCGGGCTTGCTGCCTTCGTAACGCAACCGGTGATTGATTTATGGATGGCTCTGACGATGCAGCCATGTCGCTTGCCGCTTCGGCTGGGCGGTGTGGCGGCTATACTCGGTAGATGAAGAAAGTGCCCATTTTGCAAGTCTTTGATATCGCTATATTTCAATCATAAGAAGAATTATCAAAACTGAGATCGCGCAAATGTTTCACGTGAAACACCGCTTTTTCGTATCCACAACGCCCGGAATCCTTGAGTTTCTAGCGCCGCCTCCCGATGCGCCCCGCCGCTCTAGACCTGTCCATCTGCGTCGTCAGATTTCGGTAGCCGGTTCCGGCGGCACAAGACGCGCGATGATCTCGCCATGCAGCGGGGGGATCGCGGCAACCAACCCCTCGACCTTCGGTTCTTGCTTGTTGTAGCGGAGCGGCGCGCCGGTGCGGGTGGTCACGACGCCGCCCGCCTCACGCAACACGATATCGGCGGCGGCCAAATCCCACTCGCTTAACTCGTTCAGCGCAATCGCCGCATCCCATCGATCAGTTGCCACCTTGCAGACCCGATAGGCGATGGAATTGACGTAGCCATGCCGCCCGCCGGGGGCATCGCCCTGCCATTTCGACGGCTTGAGCACGCTTTTGCGCGACAGCACATTGGCATCGGCGAAAAGCGGGATGCGGTCGGCGATGAGCCGCTGCCCATTCAGCGTAGTGCCGCACCCGCGAATGGCCGCGAAACTCTCGTTCTTCACCGGATTGAACACGACCCCGGCAACCGGCTCCCCCTCCACGGCGAGGGCCGCGCAGATCGTGAATTCCGGCTTACCGTCGATGAAGGCGCGGGTGCCGTCGATGGGGTCGATGATCCAAACGCGGCTGCGCGACAAGCGGGCAGGATCATCGGCGCTTTCCTCCGACAACCAGCCGTGATCCGGGAACGCGCCCATCAGGCGGGATTGCAATAGGTCGTTCGCGGCCAAATCAGCCTCGCTAAC
The DNA here is from genome assembly GCA_937974055.1 of uncultured Neomegalonema sp. Lineage (GTDB taxonomy): Bacteria > Pseudomonadota > Alphaproteobacteria > Rhodobacterales > Rhodobacteraceae > JAHDDY01. Next base: position 8,139 of record CALJIU010000209.1, read on the forward strand.
CGGCCCTTCGCCCGGCTTATCCCACGTTTCGGGGCTATGGCCGAAATAGGTCAGGACCAGCGCGCCCGCTTCGGCGACGGCATCGGTCAAAACGGCAATTTCTTCAGCGGTCGGGTCAGTTACCGGCAACACTGCACCCGTCGATCAGGAGTGTGGGTACACGCAGGGCGCGGTCGGTGGGCAAATCGGTGGAGGGTTCGAGCGCGGCGAACATCTCGATCAAGTTGCCCGCTACCGTCGCTTCGGTAACGGGATAGGCCAGCTTGCCGTTTTCGATCCAATAGCCCGACGCGCCCCGGCTGTAATCGCCGGTGGTCGAATTGATGCTGGCCCCCATCATCTCGGTCACGAAGAACCCATCCTCGATACCCGCGATCATGTCTTCTGGGCTGCGCGTGCCGGTGGAGAGGGTCACGTTAGAGGGGCTGGGCCGGGGGGGCGAGCCGACGCCGAAGGACGCGCTGGCGGTCGATTCCATGCCGAGTTGCCGCGCCGTCGCGCAGTCGAGCAACCATGTCTGCAACACGCCATCATCGACCAGCATACGTTTCTGCGTCGTCAGCCCCTCGCCATCGAAGGGGCGCGAGCCGATTCCCCGATGCACCAGCGGGTCGTCGGTTAGCGAAATGCCATTCGCGAAAACCTGCTGGCCCAGCTTATCGGCTAGGTAGGTGCTACCCCGTGCGACGCTGGCCGCGTTGATTGCACCAAGAAAGTGGCCGATTACCGAGGATGCGAGCCGCTGATCGAAGACGAGCGGCACGTCACGAGTGGGGGCTTTGCGCGGATTGCTGCGCCGAACGGCCCGCTCTCCCGCCTCGCGGCCTATATCATCCAACGCCCGCAAATCGTCTCGCCACCGGGCAACCGAATAGGCGTAGTCGCGCTCCATCCCCAGCCCCTCGCCCGCGATTGCCGAGCAAGACGCGCTCCAGAAACTGCCGTCGCGGGTGGCCGAAAAGCCATTCGACATCACCAGCGCAATCTCGCTGCGCCGCCAGCTCGCGGTCGATCCTTCGGATTTGGAAACCCCCTCTACCGCCCGCGCCGCCTCGTCTATCACCAGCGCATCGTCACGCAGGCGGTTTGCATCTGCGGTGGCCGGATCGCGAAGCTCTAAGTCGGGGTATGTCGCCGGGTTGGCCGGGGCTTCGGGCAGTCCGCAATACGGATCGTCCGGGGCCTCCTGCGCCATCGCCACCGCCCGCTCGGCCATCTCGGCCAGCGCACTTTCCTTACTGCTAGAGGCGGAAACACTCGCCTGCCGCTTACCGACGATGACCCGCACGCCGATATCGAGCGTTTCCGAGCGCCCGATATCCTCGACCACGCCATCACGGACCGATGCCTCCAACCCTTCGGTAATGGCCGCCGAGGCACTGACCTGATCGGCCCCCGCCTTGCGGGAAAGATCGAGAAGCTGTGCGCAGAGATTCGTCAGATCGGTCACGGATACGTCTCCGGGTTACGAGGCTTGAGAATGCCTAGCCTATCCAGCGTTAAATGGGGAGAGAGATACGTTCGGCAACCCGGATGTTTCGGCGCACACCGCGCCTTTCGCCCTGAAAGGCATTGCCAACTCGCATAATTGAAGTGATTGAACTTACACGTTGGCCTTCGAGGCAATTCGGATGTGGCAGCATAAAGCCGATTCGCAAGGTTCGTTACACTTAACGCGACGTATGAACTGAAACACCAAACCAGCAGATAGTTTTTTTGCCAAATTCATTGTCGAAAACGACAGGGTATTTTCGACATGTTGCGCAACTCGATGATTTAGTTCCTACTTATGAAAAACATAAGGGAAAATGCGCCATGAATGCACAGAATGAAGCCATGACGACACTCGCGCAGCAGATAGAGCGTTTGCGAGAAGATATCTGTCCCAACAGGTTCAGATACACGCATGAATTCTTGCAACTCGCATGCGTTGCCGCCCAACGTGAAAGCAACTCGGAAAACACAATTGAACTGGCACAATTGACCGCGACACACTAGACAAGGCGCATGAACGACGAAAGAAAATTTCTAAAATCACTCGTGGAGCGGCCAATTGGTACCGATGTCTCCGAACTTTTCGATGATGTGAGGAACAATTACGGCCTGTCACACATCGTCTATCATGCAACAAACGTCAAAGGGCTGACCGAAAAAGAGCCGTATCTTCGCCTCACTTATCCTGACGATTGGGTTTCGCGATATTTCGAAAAGAACTACTTCTCCCTCGATCCTGTCGTCGATGCCGGTAAAACCAATCCGACCCCGTTCAACTGGTCTGATCTTGACTGGTCGAGCAAACCGCGCCGCAACTTTCTCGGTGACGCCGCCGAACACAAGATCGGCATAAGTGGAATGTCCGTCCCCATTCGCGGCGTAGGCGGACAACACGCAATTTTCTCTGTCACCAGCTTTATGTCGGAAAACGAGTGGGAACGCTTTCTGCGCAGCTACATGGGCGATTTTCAGCGGGTGGCCAGCCATGTCCACAATGCGATTTTGGAATCCGAAGGGGTTGGAATAGCGGGAAAACACCCTTCGCTCTCGCCACGCGAATGCGAAGTGCTGCAACTCTGCGCGCATGGCATCAACACGGACGATATCGCCACTGAACTGTGCGTAAAGGAACGCACGGTTCGCGCATTCATCGAAACCGCCCGGTACAAGCTCAACGCCCTGAACCGCACTCACGCTGTCGCTAAGGCCATCGGATACGGTCTGATTCATCCTCCCTCCTGAACACACTTAAAGAGTGTATAAACTTATAGTACACTTAATGATATATGCTTTCGATATCTTCCCGTCATGGGGGAATATCGGGAGAATATGTAATGATACGAGCAATTACGGCTGGAAATCGCAATCGGAATGCGCAGGTCGTCGATGAGATGTTTCGTGCGCGCAAGCGGTTGTTCAAGGACCGGCTTGACTGGGATGTGACGGTCGATGACCGGGGGTGGGAGTTGGATGAATACGACATCCTAAATCCGATCTACCTCGTCTCACTCGATGAAAATGGTCAGCATCAAGGGTCACTGCGCTTGTTGCCGACCACAGGCGATACGATGCTCCGCGATCACTTCACCGAAGTTTTCGATGGAGTCGTCATCGAATCGCCGGTCATCTGGGAATGTACCCGGTTCTGCGTGGATTCGCGTGCATCCGAAAACCTGACCCCGCGTGGGGTGCAAAGTGTTACGATGGAACTCCTTCTTGGCATCTGCGAAACGGGGCTGACGGCGGGGGTAGAACAGATCGTCGGCGTCTTCGACCGCCGCATGATCCGCATCTATCAGCGGGGCGGATGGTCGCCGGAGCTGGTCGGCGAGAACGGTGAAGGGCGCGACCGGGTTTATCTGGGCCTGTGGGATGTGAGCGAAGCGAGCGCCGCATCCATTCGCAAGGCAAGCGGGTTCTGCGGGTCGGTGCTCGAACCGAAAGGCGTACCGCAAACCGTACGGTCGGATGTCGCTTGATGCATTCTTCAAGCGGCACGGCGTTCGTTGATCTTCAATAACAATCCAGCCGCCGCCTCCGCGTCGCAAAGGGCGCGGTGGTGGCTTTCGAGCGGGATGCCGAAATGACGGCTTAGATTGGCGAGGCCATAGGATGGCAAGCCCTTGAAAAGCTGGCGCATCGACTGGCATGTACACAACGTCGGATACCGAAACCGCATGTCCAGCCGGGCGTATTCGGCGGACAGGAATCCGTAATCGAACCGTACGTTATGCGCCACGAAGACGGCATCCTCCATAAACGCCTGAAAACTCTCGGCGATATCGGCGAAGAGGGGGGCATCCGCGACCATCTCGTTCGTGATGCCGGTCAGGCGCGTGATGGTCGCGGGAATCGCCCGCTCCGGGTTTACGAGCGACTGCCATTTATCCACGATTTCGCCGCCCCGCATCTTCACCGCACCGATCTCGGTAACACGATGAAAGGGCGCACGGCCCCCCGTCGTCTCGATATCCACGACCACATAGGTCTGATCCGGATCGACGATCCAAGCGACGCGATTCACGGCAACGTCAAAGCCCGCCCGTCGCAGCAGGTCTAACTGCACGAGTTGGTTGCGCCGCAATTGGTCGCCGCTCGTCTTGATTTCGATCAGACGCAATGCGCCGTCACGATGAAGCATGAGGTCGGGAAAACCATCTTTACGCCCCCGATAATCCGCCGCCATCGCGCGCATGACCTGCGCCAACCCCCCGCGAGGCGCATTCAGGATAAGCGGACGCAACCGCTCGATCATGTCGGGATACCAGCGAAACAGCGGATTGAGCGTATCGTACCGCTCGGCCACGATACGCAGCAGGCAAGCCACCGCCTCCTCCCCCCGATCCAGCAGCGTCAACCGCGCTTCGACCGCATCGCGGTGCGTATCGTAGAAACTGCCATCGCGCAGCGCCCCCGGCATCCGCTCGAACGCATTATGCAACCTCGACGTTTCGCCATCGTACAGGATATCCCAGAACAACAGGCCGAACAGCGTCCGCCACGGCGTGTTTTCGGCGTGATAGGCCTGCCAACCCTGCCGTTCAAACAGGGCGACGGCCCCCTTCTCCGGTGTTGCCCTGTGCGATTCGTCCAGCCCGATGGTCGGGGCTTCGCGCAGCATATCGGTGATGAGACTGGTGCGCTTGCCGCCGAACTTGCGGGCGAGAAAATCCTGCGCGAACAACGCTTCGCCATCGCTGCCCGGATTGGCGATCATCGCTTCCAGCCGCTCGCGAACCGCCTCCCGCTCCCCCGCAGCCCAGGCCAGCCGCACCTCTCGCTCGCCACATTCCGGCGAAGCGCCAAGCGCATACAGCGTCCGCGCGCCCTCGCAATCCCCTGCTTTCTCCAGATACCGCCCCAGCGCATGAAGCAGCGTATCGCGATGCCCCAGCGCCGCCTCGCAGGGGATCGCCCAATCCGTCGCTTCCAGCGCCATCGCTCGCATATCCTGCGGCTCACAGCGGTCGAGCCACGCAATCCGCTCGGCATAGAAAAAGCTATCCTGCGCCTCTTCCACCGAATCGAACCGCGCCTCGAAATCATCCTTGAACGTATTCGTCCGCACCAAGCCTAAATCGCGCATCGCAAAGCTCGAAAGGCCGTCGACCACCCGCCCGAAATACAGGTACAGCATATACCGCAATTCGCGCTTGCGCCGCTGCGCCACGAATCCCTCGCCCCGTGGCCCGTCAAAACACACATCGAACGACAAGCGCTCGCGGACAGCGGCCTTCACATTCGCCTTTGTCCAACTGCGCCGAACACCGTCACCGGCGTCATGCTCGGCCAATAGATCGAGCAATTCATCCTTCGATAGAACGGCCAATGCCGCCCCGAAATCCTCGTCCCGAACCGCCGAGACGAACCCGACCGCCGCCAATTCCTTCAACCGCAGCGTCGCGTCATCCACATCGTCATAGCGAAGCTGATCGATGCGAAACACGCCACCCTTACGGTTCGCTATTCGCACGAACAGCGATTGCGCATTCGCATCGAGCGCCGCAAAATCGGTCATCCACGCGCGCTGACGATCACCGAGAATTGGATCGTAGAGCCGCGACACGAAAGACAGCATCTCGCGAAAATGGGCGAGATGATAACCGGAGGGCAGGTCTTTCGGGCGCGGTCGCGCAAGTGTTCCGGTTTCCGGCATAGCGGCCCATCTCGTGAACGAAGGCCGAACTGTTACGCGATGCGCCGCCGCCGGGCAAGCCCCCTACGCCTGCGACAAATGCCAACAACTCGAAAATCCATTCGATGGATTTCCATACTGCGCTGCCTTTCCACACGGCGGACACGCCAAATCACCCCCCGCCCGACAGCGGTGGCCCCATCCGTACACCCTCATCTTTAAAACCTACGGAGGCGCTTTCATCCCCGCCAGCGCCATCAGCGCCAACTCCTGCACCTCCCGCAGCAAGCGGTCGATGGGCCGCTTCCCCCGCTCCACATGCCCCGGCGGTCTACCCGGACGCATGACCCGAAGCGGCCTCACCATCCCGGCCTGCTTCCTCGCCAACCGTCGAGCCTGCCCCGGAATGTCGTTCATCGCCGCGACCAAAGCCTCGACCCGACGGCGAAGCGCAGCGGCGGATACCGGATCATCCGGCAAAATCTCCACCCGCCCCTGCGGCGACACGTCCAAATCATCGAACCCCCGCACATTCGGCCCAAATCCCGGAGCTTTCTTCTGCTTCGGAGGCCCAACTTCCTTGCGCGGATCAATGACGACGAAAACAGGCTTGCGCCCGCCCGACCCCTTCGGAATCTTCCCCGAAGGCGGCGCACTCTTCGCGCGAGGCTTCACCACGATATCCTTCGCCGCAATCGCGATCAGCCGCCGCAACGTCGATTCCGCTGGCAGCAGCAACGCCAAAATCGCCAGATGCACATGCCGCAACACCGTCTCCCCACCACCCAGCATCCCCAGAATCTGCGCCACCGTGGGCAGCAAATCTTGGCGATTGAAGTCTATGCAGCGGGTCCAACTCATTGACGGCGCGTCTCCTCGTTAAAGACAAAACAAGAACAAACGACACGAAAATCCATCGAAAGTCAAGCGCGCGCTGCTACAGCCACGGCAATCGATTGCCATGCTGCTCCCAGCACGATGTCCTGTTGCCTCGCCCGATGAATAGGCTAGAACCTCCCCTCAACCAATCGCGGAGCGAGCGTGGCTGCCTACGACA
>CALJIU010000210.1 GCA_937974055.1 uncultured Neomegalonema sp.
GGTACTTTCGGGCGGCTGATCGAGGAGGGGAAGATCGGGGCCTATGGCCTGTCGGAATGCAGCGCCGACACCCTGCGCGCCGCCCATGCGGAGCAGCCCTGCGCCGCCGTGCAATCCGAATACTCGCTGTGGACCCGCAACCCGGAGATCGCGATGCTCGATGCCTGCAAGGAGTTGGGGGCGACTTTCGTGGCGTTCAGCCCGCTGGCGCGGCAATACCTGACGGGGGTGCTGGGCGATGATGTGGATTTCCCCGAAAACGATATTCGCCACGGGATGCCCCGGTTCGAGGGGGACGCATGGCAGAAAAACCGTGCGCTCTTGGCCGAATACACCCGCATCGCCGAGGAGGCCGATTGCACGCCCGCACAACTGGCCCTCGCATGGACATTGGCACAGGGCGAGCATGTTCTGCCGATCCCCGGCACCTCGAATGCCGATCACCTGCGCGAGAATTTCGGGGGCGGTCAGGTATCGGTGTCGGCGGATCTGCTGGAGCGGTTGGACGCGCTGATCAATCAAAACACGGTCGTCGGCGGGCGCTATACCCAGAAGATGCAAAGCCAAGTAGGAACGGAGGATTTTGCAGAAACGTAAACCATTATTCCAGCGACGCCTTCGCATCGCGGATCGACAGAAACAGGCGACCCGGATCGGTATTGCCGATTTCGGCAAACCCCAACGCGGTGTAGAAAGCCCGTCGCCGCTCAAAATTGTCGTCCTTCAGTACATCGAGGACGATGGCGGTGGCTCCGATCTGGTCCGACAGGATAATACAGCGCAGGATCGCGTCGCCCATCAGGGCCGCGCCGATACCCTTGCCTTGATGCGCCGTATCGACCGCCAGCGCGCTGAGATAGATTGCGGGGATCGGGTGGCGTTCCTTGGTCCGCGCAAGGGAGGGGGCCGTTTCCGGTGCAACGGAATGCATGGTCAGGGCGTAGTATCCCACGAAAGCCCCCGCCGTATCGCTGGCACACCAGACGCGCAATCGGTCGCGGCGAATTTGCTCGCTGAGGCTACCACGCAGCCAACGGTCCATCGCATCGATGCCAGAAGAAAACCCCGCGCGGTCATGGAGAGCCTTGTCGAACAAGCGAACTTTCAGGCGGGGTTCAGCCATCCGTAAGCATCGCATCCCGCTGTCGATAGAGGCCGCGCAGCGCGTCGTTGGCTCGACCCTGACCATCGACCGCCGCCGCGAAAGCGTCGAAGGCGTCGTCGGTCAAGGCAGTCCGGTGCTGCGCCTGCTGTACCTCCTGCGCGGCTTTATAGGCGGCAGAAGCCATGAAGGTGCTCATATCCATGCCCACGGAAGCCGCCGCGAGGGTGACGGCCTCGGCGACGGAAGGTTTGAGCTTGATTTCCTTGCGGTAGCTCTTCGTCTCGGCAATGGCGCTCGTATGGTCGATGCCTTGGATCATAATCGCCTCCAATTCATGGCCTATACGTTTATCATACGTATCGGTTACGCGCAATTATCGCGCCGGTCCCACCGCAGTCGCGCCCAGTTGCGCCTTCACGAAACGGGCGGCGGCCTCAAGCGATGTGCGGGATTCGGGGATGACGGTGCCGAAAAACTGCCATGCATGGGGGGTATTGGTGGCCATATCGAGCGTGACCTCGCCCCCCGCCGCGCGCAGGATTTCGGCCATGCGGATGGCGTCGTCGCGCAGGATCTCGGCCCCGCTGGCGGCGATATAGGTGGGCGGGGGCGCGTCGTACTCGCCATAAAGCGGGGAGATCAGCGGATCGCAGGGATCGCCATTGCCGATATAGAAGGCCGCGACCTCATCCACCCGCTCGGCGGGCAGCATCGCCTCGGAATCGGCATTTTCGGTGATGCTGTCGCCGGTATGGGCCAGATCGACCCAAGGGCTGAACGTCACGATGCAGCCGGGGGCCGGGTAGCCCTTCGCCCGCGCCATCAGGAGCAGCGCGAAACACAATCCGCCGCCCGCGCTTTCACCCGCAAAGACGATATCGCGCGGATCGTACCCTTGGGCCAACAGCGTGGCATAGGCGGCAAGGGCATCCTCCACCGCCGCCGGAGCGGGGTTTTCAGGGGCGAGGCGGTAATCTGGCACCATCACCCGCATCCCGGTCAAGCGGGCGAGATGGGCGGTGATCGAGCGGTGCGTGCGCGGCGATCCCATCAAATACGCGCCGCCATGCAGATAGAGGATGATCCGCCGCCGTCCAGCCCGCCCGCAGGACACCCATTCCACCGGCACGGAACCGGCAGGCCCGGCGATGCTCTCGGACAGATAGCGCGCCTCGCTCGGCTTACCGGGGATCAGGGAGGACGAGCGTTCCATATGCCGCCGCGCCTTTGCAGGTTCGGTGATCTTCGCGAGGGTGGGACGCACGAAATGGCGAAGGTAGAAATTGACGAGATACAGACGTGTGCTCATGGCCGTTGAGTACAGCGCTTTACCGGGAGGGTGAACCGTCTTTCGCCTCCCAACAGCGCAAAACCCATCGTTTCTCGATCCGGGTCAGCCGGTGTTCCGTGTCCATTCATGTGCATTGTATTCTTTACAATGATTTGCTCAACCGTAGCGATTGTGAGACGCTGTTAATCGAATCATCCCGTGTATCGTTCCGATTGGAGAATTTCGATGCTGCGTACTGTATTCACGGGGGCGATACTGTCCCTGATGCTGTCACCGGCATTCGCCCAACCCGCGCCTGATGATGGCGTGGCCGTCGCTGACGCCCCTGCGACCACACCGGGCGAACGCACATATGTTGTGAAAAAGGGCGACTCGCTGTCGCGGATTGCGCGCAAGTTCTACGGCAATTCGGTGCTGTGGCAGCCGATCTTGACCGCCAATGCCGACCGAGTGAAAGCGAAGGGGCGGCTGATCTTTCCCGGCACGACCCTTGTGATCCCCGATCTGAATGCCGAGCCGGAAACCTTCGTCGTGAACGCCACCGCGCCAACGGATCGCCCGATGATGGCCGTTGTGACGGGTAATGACTATGCGCCCTTCACCGATAAGGGGCTGCCGCAGGGGGGGCTGTTCACCGATCTCGTGCGCGTGGCGATGGACCGGGCGGGATTTGATACGGAGATCGAGTTCCTGCCTTGGGATTACGCCATGCGGGCGACCCGCAAGGGTACGTTCAAGGCCAGTTTCCCGTGGTACGACACCACCGACCGGCGCGAAGACCTGTGGTATTCGCGGCCCGTCTATGAAGTGCTGGTCGTCGTCTACCACAAGGCCGGTGCACCGCTGGAATTTGCGGGGATCGACGATCTGGATGGGCTAAATCTCTGCCGCCCCGAAGGGTATTTCGATGACGATATCCGTGCCAAGGTCGAGGCAGGCAGCATCGTACGCACGGCCCCCGACACGCCCGCCGATTGCTTTGAGGCGCTGGTGAAGGGCGATGTGGATGTCGTGTCGCTATCGGCGATGGTCGGCAATGGCGAGATCATCAAGCTGGGCTTTGAGAATGATATCGAGGTGGCGGAGACGCCGCTGGCCATTCGCCCGCTGCATGTCGTCTATCCCAAATTCGACGCGCGCAGCCGGGGAACGATGGGCAAGGTCAACGTCGCCCTGACCGCGATGGAGAAAGACGGCACGATGGCGCGGATCATCGAGAAGCACCTGCGCACCCATTTCGACGGCCTGAAGAAAGCCCGCGACTCGCGAACGCTTGCCAGCACGGAGTAGGCATCGACCCGCGCCGGGGAATGGTGTAGTTCCGCCCTGCACGCATCCTAGATACAGGGCCGATCCATGCGCTTCGAAGGCACGAAAGACTACATCGCCGACCGCGACCTGACCGTCGCGGTCAATGCCGCCATCACGCTCCAGAAACCGCTGCTGGTGAAGGGTGAACCGGGCACTGGTAAGACCGAATTGGCCAAGCAGGTGGCCGAGGCGCTGGGGATGCGGTTGCTGGAATGGCATGTCAAATCGACCACGAAGGCGCAGCAGGGACTTTACGAATACGATGCCGTCAGCCGCCTTCGTGACAGCCAGCTTGGCGATGAGCGCGTGCATGATGTGAAGAACTACATACGCCCCGGCAAGCTGTGGGAAGCGTTCACCGCGCCGGAGCGCGTCGTGCTGCTGATCGACGAGGTGGATAAGGCCGATATCGAGTTTCCAAACGACCTGCTGCAAGAACTCGACAAGATGGCCTTTCACGTCTACGAAACCGGCGAAACCATCGAGGCGGCGCAACGCCCGGTGGTCATCATCACCTCGAATAACGAGAAGGAATTGCCCGACGCCTTCCTGCGCCGGTGCTTCTTTCACTACATCAGCTTTCCCGAAGCCGAGACATTGGCGAAGATTGTCGAGGTTCATTATCCGGGCATCAAGCAGACCCTGCTGCGCGAGGCGCTGACGCAATTCTATGAAATCCGTGAGGTGGCGGGGCTGAAGAAAAAGCCGTCCACATCTGAAGTGCTGGACTGGATCAGACTGCTGGTTGCTGAGGATATCGACGCCGCCGACCTGCGCCGCAACGCCAATGAAGCCCTGCCAAGGCTGCACGGCGCGCTGCTGAAGAACGAGCAGGACGTGCACCTGTTCGAGCGGCTGGCCTTCATGGCGCGACGGGGGAACTGACGGCGGTCACAGCGGCGAGGATTTCGGCGACGCGGCGGCGGGCTGCCTCGATCCCCGCGCCCGTATCGACGATGAAATCGGCCCGCGCGCGCTTTTCGGCATCGGGCATCTGACGGGCGAGAATCGCGTCGAAGCGGTCGGGGGACATGCCATCCCGCGCCAGCGCCCGCTCGCGCTGCACAGCCGGGTCACAGGTGACGACGACGAT
>CALJIU010000211.1 GCA_937974055.1 uncultured Neomegalonema sp.
ATCAACTGCACCCATTGCATCGGAAACAGATGGAACGGCAACCGCCAGCCGAAGGCCTGCACATTCACCACCGCCACCAGGCACCACGCCACCGCCAGCCCCAGCGGCACAGCGAGGATCGCGGTCAGCAGCGCCATCCCCAAGGTCTTGAGCAATTCCATCCCCGCCAGCCCCCGCCGGGTCACGCCAGCGGCCCAGAGGGGCGCAAGCTGAGGCAAGCGCATCTCGGCCAAGGTCAGCAACGACATGAACAGGGCAAAACCCGCGACGACCATCGTGAGGACGTTCAGCGCCGCCGTGACGGCGAAAGTGCTCTCGAACACCCCCTTGGAATAGCCTTTCAGCGCCCCTTGGTCGATCAATGCAGAATCGTCCATGCCAAAGGTATCGCGCATGGCTAGGATCAAATCGCCGGTATCCTGTGGCGCGACCCGCAGGCCATAGCCGCTGCGCTTCGCACTCGGCACATTGGCGCGTACGGCGGCGATATCCGCACTGACCTGCCCCTTGGGGTTGCCATAATCGGGATAGATACCCGCCACCACCAACGACCAATCGCCGACCCTGATCGGATCATACACGGATAAATCGAGGCGATTGGCGAGTTGCTCGCTGACGAACGCCGCCTCCCCCGCCGCCACCCGGTCAAAGGCATCCGGCGCGATATCGATCATGGGCCAGCTCATGCGATACTTCGCGTGATCGCGAAAGCCCACGACACTGACCGGCAGGCCATCCATGCGAACCTCGGCGCGCAGGGTCGGCAGTACGGCATCCACGTCATCGCGGGTGGCGAGCCATGCCTCGATCTGCGCCGCCTCCTCGTCTGTGCGGGCATCGAAATACACCTCGGCCACCAAACGCCGGTCGAGCCAGTCGGTGAAGGTATCGCGAAAGCCATTGACCATCGTGCCCACACCGATATTCGCACCGAGCGCCAGCAACAGGGCCATCAACGCCATCGACAGGCCCGAAAGCTGTTGCTGACTATCGGCCCAGAACCATTGCGACAGCGGCCCGCGCGCCGATGCCTGCCCCGCGCGCAACATCACCGCCAGCGCAGGCGGCAGCATCAGGGCCGCGCCGAGCAGCAGGGCGGCGAGGGCGGCGAATCCGGCGACCAATCCATCGGCGGTCAGCATCAGCACGGCGGCGGCGAGCAGCATGAAGGCCGCGATACCCCCTTGCAGCCACAGCCAAACCTTCTGCGCCTCGCGCCATGCATAGCGGCGGGCGGAGGCCAACGGCGGCATCCGGTACGCCTTGAGCAGCGAATACCCCGCCGCCCCGACCGCCCCGATGACCGAGATCGCGATACCCGTCAGCCACCATTCCGGCTCCAGCGACAGCGTGCCCGCAACATCCGCCCCGTAAAGCCCCCCCAAGGACGCGGCGACATTGGGCATCAGGGCCGAAGCGATGAGATAGCCGCCAACCACCCCGACGATCCCGGCAAGCAGCGCCAGCGTCACCAACTCCGCCAACATAACGGCGGTCAGCATCCGCGCCGATATCCCCAAGGCCCGCAGGGTACGCATCATCGGCAGACGTTGCTCAAAGGCCAGCGCGATAGCCGAATAGACGATGAAGAGGCCAACGAGAAAGGCCAAAAGACCAAAAGCGGTGAGATTGAGGTGAAAGCTCTGGGTCAGGCGGTCGAGATCACCCTGCGCCTCGTTCTCAGTGATGGCGAGCGGCAGGTCGGTGGCATCCGTCAACGCCGTGACCGGGCGCGGGGCGTCAGGGTCGAGCAGCAGGCGCGAGACTTGGCCAGGCGCATCCAGCACCGCCTGCGCCGCGCCGATATCCATGACCAGCATCCGGGGCGCGATACCCTCACCGGGGGATAGGGGCGGCAAATCGCCGGTATCCGCCAGCATCGCGATGGTTTCAGGGTCGGCAAGCGCCCGCCAAGGCGGCTGCATGAATCCCTCGAAAGTCGCCGCGCTCAACCCGCCGCCCGCACCGATTCCGGCGGCGGGGGGCAGGGTCAACGGCTCGATCCCTAGGATACGTAGGCTGGTGTCATCAATGCGAATACGGCCTTCGAGGACCGGGGATACATTCCAACCGGCCCGACGCAAATCGACGAAAGCGCGCTGGTCGAAGCGGCCCCCACCGTCGAGCGTAACCGACGGCACCGCATCACCGCCCAGCAAGCGCGCGGCATTCTCGTAGCTGGCCTTCGCTTGGGCGTTCAACGCCTGCACCCCCGACCACAGGGCGGTGGCAATCATCAATCCACCGAGCAAGGCGACAAGTTGCAAAGGCTTACGCCGCCAATGGCTCATCAGGGCGCGCAGGGTATGGAGGATGCGGTTCACGTTGTTTCCCCGCCCCTCATGCGAGGCGCCCTCATGCGAGACGCCCTTGCACAAGTGTTACCTGTCGATCCAGCATTGCGGCCAGCCGCGCACTATGCGTGACCATCATGAATGTGGCCCCGGAGCGCGCGACCAGATCGAGGGCGAGGCGCATGACCGCATCGCCGCTTTCCTCGTCCAAGTTCCCCGTCGGCTCATCCGCAAGGATCAGGTCCGGACGCACGGCGAAGGTACGCCCTATGGCAACACGCTGCTGCTGCCCCCCCGATAACTGCTCCGGATAACGGTCGAGGAAATCGCCGAGGCCCAGACGCTCGACCAACTCATCCTGCCATGTCGCGTCCAGCCGCCCGGCAAGCTGCGCCTGAAACGCCATATTGGCGCGCACCGACAGGCTGGGGATTAGGTTGAACTGCTGAAAAACCAAGCCGATGCGCGACCGGCGTAGCTTTGCCCGCGCTGCATCGTCCAATGCGGCGATATCCACATCGCCCAGCATGATCGTCCCCGCATCCGCGCTGTCTAACCCCGCCACAAGATGCAAAAGCGTGCTTTTGCCGCTGCCGGATTCGCCCATCAACGAGAGGCTCTGCCCGGCGGCAACGTCCAGATCGACCCCGCGCAGCACGTCGAGCGATCCCTGCGGCGTGTCGTATGATTTGGCGAGGCCGCGAATGGCGAGCATGGGGCAGGCGTCCGGTGCGATTGTCGATGCCATGATATCTAGTGCATGAACGCCCCCACGTCCCGTCCACCACCACAAACCGGACACCGACAAATCGCGACCCGCCTATTCCGGGCGAATATGCAGCGATGGCCGTGCGATCAGCGCAGGGCAATCGGGTGAATGAATATTTACGGTTTTAGCGCGCCGTGAAGCCCTCTCCCCGCTTGCGGGTGGGGCGCTACGCAGTAGAGGGTTGGGTGGGGGGCCTCTCCGCTGGAAACAGCCGTTCGGGTTGAGAGACCCCCCTCCCCGGCCCTCTACTGCGTAGCGCCCCACCCGCAAGCGGGGAGAGGGAGAAGAGGCATATGTCAATTCACCCGATTGCCCTGGCGATCGGCGTCAGGGCCACGAATCGAGGTTAACGGTGTTCTGATTTGAGAATACCGTTGAGGAATTGGGTATCCCATCCGGCGCGTTTTCTTCGGAGTTTGAGAGATTGCTTGCCGGGTACGCTGCGGATGAGGTTGAGGGCGAAGTGACGGATGACGGCCATGTTCTTTGCTCCATGTCCTTTTCGCAATCGGGACTGATCTTCTTTGAAGGTGACGTCCAGAACCCAGTGAAGGGAGTTCTCGATTGCCCAGTGTCCGCGCACGGCGTTGGCGGCGCTTTCGGCGGTGAGCGGAGCCGATGAGATGTAGTACCGGGTGTCGAAGCGGCAGCGATCCCTGAGTTGGGTCCGCGAGACGACCCGGATGACGGATGCGACACCGGGCAGTCGCAGTTCTCCGGGAAAGCGACGGTCTCCCCCGAGCCAGTCAACCTCGCGGCAGACGGTGACGCGGCGATCCTCGATGCGCCCACGGTCCTTGCCGAGGTCGTGGTGCTCATCGAGTTGAGTATCGGGGGCATCGGCGAACAGGGCTCCTGTTTCCGCCCTGAGCGTGGGCTGGTTCGCCTTGACCGCCAGCAGGTAGTCGGCCCCGGCATCCCGGATCGTCCCGGCAATGGTGGCATTGGTGGCGATGGCGTCTATCGATACCAACGCCCCCTTCAGCCCGTCATCGACCGCCAGCCGCTCGACCAGTATGGGGATGGCAGTGATCTCGTTCGATTTCGAGGCGACCGCTTCCTGACCCAGCACCAGCTTCGCCGTGGTCGCGAACGCGGAGACGAGGTGCAGCGGGGGCTGGCCTGCCTTACGGTCGTGGCTGCGGCGCGACGTCTTCCCGTCGATGGCGACGAGGTCAGGCGTCTCCGGCCACGTCTCCCGCACCCAATCCGTGAAGGCTGCCGTGAACAGGGAGGGA
>CALJIU010000212.1 GCA_937974055.1 uncultured Neomegalonema sp.
GCGATTGCCCGTGACGAAATCCGCATCGTCGGTTCATCCACGGTTTTCCCATTCTCGACAGCGGTTGCCGAGCAGTTCGGCAAAAAGACTGATTTCGCAACGCCCGTAGTCGAAGCGACCGGATCGGGCGGTGGCCTCAAACTCTTCTGTGCAGGCGTCGGGGCCGGTCATCCCGATATCGCGAATGCCTCGCGCCGCATGAAGAAGAAGGAATTCGACCTCTGCCGTGAAAACGGCGTCACCGATATCATCGAAGTGAAAGTCGGTTTCGACGGCATCGTCATCGGCAACGCCATCGACTCGCCCGCCTTCGAGTTGACGCGCAAGGATATCTACAAGGCATTAGCCAAGGATGTCGCCCAATACGGTCGCATGGCCCCCAATGCCAGCAGCAGTTGGAACCAGATCAACCCCGCCCTGCCGAACCAGCCCATCGAAGTCCTCGGCCCGCCCCCAACATCGGGTACGCGCGATGCCTTCGAAGAGCTTGCCTTGCAAAAGGGTGCACGTGAATCCGGTCTGAACAAAGCGGAAGCCAAAGAAGTCGAAGTGCGCAGCGATGGCGCGTATATCGAATCTGGCGAGAACGACAACCTGATTGTCTCAAAACTGGAAGCGGACCCGGCGAAACTCGGCATCTTCGGCTTTTCTTTCCTTGATCAAAACGCCGACCGCATCAAGGGCGCGAATGTCGATGGTGTGGAACCGACCTTCGAGAACATTGCATCCGGCGAGTACCCCGTTTCCCGCTCCCTCTGGTTCTACGTCAAGAAAGCGCATATCGGCGTAATCCCCGGTATCGAGGAATATATGGACGAATTCCTGTCCGAAGGGGCCATTGGCGAAGATGGCTACGCGGTCGAGAAAGGATTGATCCCTCTTGATGAGGACGATCTCGAAAAATTCCAATCCGCCGTATCGAACCAAACGGTTATGACGGGCGAAGAAGACCTGCACTAACCTACTGTCTTATCTAATCCGCCCCCAACCACATGGATGGGGGCGGATTTTTGTTATTCAGCGGTTTTTTTATCCGCAACCACCAAGCACGGAACGAAAAATGCTGGACTGGGCTGCTCTGATCGTTCTTGCCCTCGCCATGACCGGCTTCGTCATGGCGCGTCAACGCGCAATCGCACTGGGTGGCGATACGCCCGCGCTGCTACATTCGCGCCCAGTCTATCATGGCAGTTATGTTGCGGCCTGTACTGCGCTCGCCGGCTTCGCCGTTTTGATCATTGGCCTCGTTCTAACCAACATCGCAATTGGCACGGCCCTCGTCTCCGAAGTGCCGGACAGTTATTCACCGATTGAGCGCGATCTCATCATCTCCGACGCCATCGCCATTGCCAAGGATACCTTAGCATCCCGAACCGACGATATCCGCGAGGCTATCGCCGCACTCTACGGCAAGCTCACGGCATTCCAAGTTTGGGGTCTGACCATCGCAACCATCGGCGCGGCGGGCTTCGTGATGATGCGCGGCCTTGGCAGGGTCGCGATCCCCTTCCGCGCCCGCAACCGTTTCGAGCGTATCGTCGGAAACACGCTCATGGTATGCGCGGGTATCGCGATCCTAACCACCATCGGCATCATCGCCTCGCTGTTGGGCCAGACCATCGTTTTCTTCTCGGATATTCCCGTTTGGAAATTCCTGTTCGGCACCCATTGGTCGCCCCTGTCCGGCGTGCATGAGGGAACGATGGACCCCGATAAGGTAGGCGCAATCCCACTGTTCGCCGGAACGCTGCTCATCACCGTCATCGCGATGGTCGTCGCCGTTCCCATCGGCCTCTTCGCCGCAATCTACCTGTCCGATTTCGCCTCACCCCGCGCGCGGGGGATCATCAAGCCGATGCTAGAGATCCTCGCGGGCATCCCCACTGTCGTCTACGGCTTCTTCGCCGCCATCACCGTCGCCCCCTTTCTGCGCGATACCGGCGCGGCAATCGGCCTGTCCGTTTCCTCCGAAAGCGCGCTGGCGGCGGGGGTGGTGATGGGGATCATGATCATCCCCTTCATTTCGTCGCTGTCAGATGACGTCATCAACGCCGTGCCGCAATCCCTGCGCGACGGTTCCTATGGCCTCGGCGCGACCAAGGCGGAAACGATCCGCAACGTCATCTTGCCCGCCGCCCTGCCCGGCATCATGTCCGCCGTGCTGCTGGGGGTTAGCCGCGCCATCGGCGAGACGATGATCGTCGTCATGGCCGCCGGACAGGGCGCGAACCTCACCGCCAACCCGCTCGAAGCCGTCACCACCGTCACCGTACAGATCGTCGCGCTCATCACCGGCGATACCGAAGCATCCACCGCCGCCGGACCCGCCTTCTCACTCGGTTTCGCCCTGTTCTGCGTCACGTTGATCTTCAACGTCTGGGCGCTGGCACTCGTCCGCAAATATCGGGAAGTCTATGACTGACGCCACGCATACCCGTTCCGACGCCTCGTTCCATTCCGGCGACGAGGCAAAGGCCCGCCTGCGCAAGCGTCGCAGTGCCGAAACACGGTTGCGCGCCTATGGCATCATCGCCATCACGCTCGCCGCGCTGGCCCTCGTGGCCTTGCTCTACAACATCTTCGCTCGCACGGCGAAGGCAGCGAGTGAGCATTACATCGAAATGCAGGCCGATATCGCCCCGGATGAGAGCGACTTCCTCGGCGTCGTAAAAGCCTCTGCCAAAGCCGCTTTCCCCTACGCATCGGGCCGAAAGAACCGCCGCGCCATCTACGGTCTGTTCAGCGATGGAGCCGCCGACGACCTACGCCGCGCCGCAGATGAAGGTACGTTACAGACCGGCGAAAACCTGCCGATGCGCTTCCTGATGTCCGATAGCGCCGACCTCTACATGCGCGGCGAATTCGGCGAGTTGGAAACACGCAACGGGGCCAGCGCACTCGATATCGAAGCGGATGGCAAAGCCTTCGTGCTGCGCGCTTCCGGCGACGCCTTCACCGATGCATTGGGCCTTGCGCGCGCAGAACTCGCCAACGAAGCGGCAACCCTGCGCCGTCAGAAAGCCCGTCAGGTCGTGGGCATCGCCGCCCTCCAGGAACGTCTGCCCGACCTAACCGGACTGGAACGCGAGGATACGCTCGCTCAGATCGCGGGATTCGAGGCGAACCGCGACCGGCTCGAAAACGAAGCGACCGCCCTCGACGCGCTCATAACCGGGGACCGTGACACCCGCCTCGCCCTGTCTAAACGCATGGCCAGTTTCTTCGTGACCGCGAATGGCGGCATCCTTAAATTGACCGAAGTCGCCGCCGATACCGCAAAAGCGGTCCCCCTCGTCCCGATGAACGATGTCGCCAATGCTCAAACCGGCGAGTGGACGCTGCGCATCCTGGACCGCCCTGAAATCGGGCGTCCGGTGAAAGATCTGCAAGTCGCGATCATCGAAACGCTCAAGGATGAAGGCCGGATTGAGGAAGTCGCGAACTGGAAATTCTTCTCCCTCAGCGACTCGACCCAGCCTGAAATCGCCGGGATCAAGGGCGCGTTGATCGGC
>CALJIU010000213.1 GCA_937974055.1 uncultured Neomegalonema sp.
CTGCTCGTATTGCATGAAGACGAGGTTCCAGATCTCGATGAAGCGGTCACCGTCTTCATCCGGGCTGCCGGGGGGGCCGCCGGGGATATGCTCGCCATGGTCGTAGAAGATTTCGGAACACGGGCCGCAGGGACCGGTTGGTCCCATGCTCCAGAAATTATCGGAGGTGGCAATGCGGATGATGCGGTCGTCGGGCAGGCCCGCGACCTTCTTCCAGATCGCCGCCGCCTCTTCATCCTCGTTGTAGACAGTCACGAGCAAACGGTCCGCAGGAATACCGAATTCGCGGGTGATCAGCGTCCATGCCAGATCGATAGCGCGTTCTTTGAAGTAGTCACCGAAGGAGAAATTACCCAGCATCTCGAAGAACGTATGGTGTCGGGCGGTGTAGCCAACATTGTCGAGATCGTTGTGCTTGCCCCCCGCGCGTACGCATTTCTGCGAAGTGACGGCGCGGGTATAGGGGCGTTTCTCGACGCCGGTGAAAACGTTCTTGAACTGCACCATGCCCGAATTGACGAACAGCAGGGTCGGGTCGTTTTGGGGGACCAGCGGACTTGACGCGACCGCCGCATGGTCGTTGCGTTCGAAGAAATCGATGAACTGGGACCGAATTTCGTTAAGTGACGCCATGACCGTACCGCTCCGTTGCCGAGGAGGGGATCACCGGGTTGGCGATCCCCGCCGGGAAGCGTTTTCTAGCTTGGCTTCCGGCGCATGTCCATGCGCCGGTACTACCGTCAGAGGTCTTCGTCGCCTTCCAACTCGGCTTCTAGGTCAAGGCCGTTGGACGTGCGGATCTGGCTTTCGATCTCAGCCATGATTTCCGGGTGCTCCATCAGGAAGGTCTTAGCGTTTTCGCGGCCCTGTCCGATGCGTTGGTCGCCATAAGAGAACCACGAGCCGGACTTATCCACGACCCCAGCCTTGACACCGAGATCGATCATCTCGCCGGTCTTGGAGATACCCTTGCCGTACATGATGTCGAACTCGACCTGCCGGAAGGGCGGCGCGACCTTGTTCTTGATGACCTTCACGCGGGTCTGGTTGCCCACCACCTCGTCCCGGTCCTTGATCGCGCCGATGCGGCGGATATCGAGGCGAACGGAGGCGTAGAACTTAAGCGCGTTGCCGCCCGACGTGGTTTCCGGGCTGCCAAACATCACGCCGATCTTCATGCGAATCTGGTTGATGAAGATGACCATGCACTTGGAACGGCTGATCGAGCCGGTCAGCTTGCGCATTGCCTGACTCATTAGGCGGGCCTGCGCGCCGACTTGGTGATCGCCCATATCGCCTTCGAGTTCGGCTTTCGGCGTCAGCGCCGCAACCGAATCGACGACCACGACGGAGATCGCGCCGGAGCGGACCAGCGTATCGGTAATTTCCAGCGCCTGCTCGCCCGCATCGGGCTGCGAGATCAGCAATTCGTCCAGATCGACACCCAGATTGCGGGCGTATTTCGGATCGAGGGCGTGCTCGGCATCGACGAAGGCACAGATGCCACCAGCCTTCTGGGCCTCGGCAATCACATGCAGCGCCAACGTCGTCTTACCCGAACTTTCTGGTCCGTAGATTTCGATGATGCGGCCCTTGGGCAGGCCGCCGATACCAAGACCGATATCCAGACCGATCGAGCCGGTCGAAACCGCCTCGACGTCGATGGCTGCGCCTTTCTGGCCCAGCTTCATAATCGATCCCTTGCCGAACGCGCGTTCAATTTGCGACAGCGCGGATTCCAAGGCTTTTTCTTTGTCCATTCCGTCTTTCTCGACAAGCCGCAGGGCTGCTTCGCTCATAACGGTCTCCTTATTTCATGCACGCTGCACGGGGGCAATGATTCATCCATGAACCGTTATGTATCTGCAATGTTCCCTCTTAACAAGAACAAATAAAGAAAAAAGGGGAACAAACTACCCAATGGCGTTGTCGAGGATCGCATTGTCGCGCAGGTAACGCTCTTGATAAAGGTGTCGGGCGGCGGTGCAGACGTCATCCAGGAATGACGCGGAGGCGGCGGCACCGATGGCCGCGCCGACGACAGGAATGGCCTGCGCAGCCTTGCGTCCGACGAGGTTCTTGGCGAGGGCGGCGGCGAGGCTGCGCGTGGCGAGGATCGTGCCTTCCTTGGCCACGGCCCCGCGCGAGGCGGCGGTGTTGGAGGCACCCTCCTCCGCTTCCTTCTCGATCACGGCGATGGCGTGTTCTTTCTCCTGCACGCTGTTTGCGGCGGCAACGGCGAGGGTGTGCATGGCAAAGGCGGCTTCGGTGTCATCGCGATAGCCGTAATCGGCCCCGATCCGACGAATGGCGCGCAGGGCCATCGTGATGGTGAAGGGGATATCGACGGCCAGCCCGACGATGCCGGTGGCCCCCGCCCCGGCCCCTCCGGCGGCGGCATAGCCGATGGCCCAATTGCGCGTCTCCTGCGCACGGGCATCGGCGGATTCGAGGTCGGCGGGCATCGCGTCGCTGCGTTCGGCCAGCATCTTTCCGGCGATACGATTGGCTTCGGCGAGGGCGTTTTCGACCGTCTCTTCGCTGAGAGCGGAGCGGATCGCCTTGTCGACGGGTCCGGCGAAGCGGCCCATCCATGTGGCGACGGTGCCGGGGGGGCGGCCTTTCCACTCCGCGATTTCACGGATGCGGTCACGCTCGTAATCCGAGGCGTTACGAGTATCGACGATGATGACCTTCGGATCGCGGCGCATGGTGCTCTCTCCCTATTCTGGTTGGGATATGGGGATAGCGCAGCGAGACTTAAAGCTAGGATTACAGGATATGCTGCCAGCCGGTGCGGGCGAAGGTGATGGCGGCGTTTTGGGCGCGGGCATCGCGCTCCATACGGTTCACGTCATCATCGGCGCGGTGGGGGTCGTGGTGGGTCATCAGCACGTGATGCGCCCCGGCCTCCGCCCCCAGCGCGGCCCCCTGCTGCCATGTCGAATGGCCCCAGCCGCGCCGGTCGGCAATCTCTGCATCGGTATAGGTGGCATCGCAAACGAGCAGGTCGGTACCCTGCGCCGCCGCCGCGATACGGCGGTCGATCTCATCATTACCGCTTTCATGGTCGGAGGCAATCGTGACGGATTTAGCGCCCATATCGATGCGCCAGCCAAAGGCTCCGTCGGGGTGGTTGAGGCTGAACGGCGTCGCCGTACCGCCCATCGCCAGCGGCAGGGCGATACCCGGCGGCGTCGTGCACAGACGCACGCTATCCCAATGGCGAAAAGCGGGGAAGATGGGCGGTGACATGACCCGCGATAGCGTCTCGCGAAACGCCTCGTCCCTGTCGAAACCGGCACTCCAGATGCGCAGGATGGTC
This sequence comes from uncultured Neomegalonema sp., assembly GCA_937974055.1. Taxonomy (GTDB): domain Bacteria; phylum Pseudomonadota; class Alphaproteobacteria; order Rhodobacterales; family Rhodobacteraceae; genus JAHDDY01. Next base: position 3,326 of record CALJIU010000213.1, read on the forward strand.
GATTGGCAAAAGATCGGCTCGAAGAATGGCAGACCGCAGATATGGTCGAAATGCAGGTGGGTGAGCAGCAGGTCGATTTCGGGGAACGGGCCAATCTCGCCCGTTTCCATCGCGTGACCCAATGCGCGCAGGCCGGACCCGGCATCGACAATAGTGATGCCGCCGCCCCCCGACACGCTGAAGCATGTCGTGTCGCCACCGAATTCGGTCTTATCGGCTCCGCCCGCGAAGATCGATCCGCGTGCGCCCCATACCTGAAACGTGATATCGGCCATGTCCCTCACTTTCGGGTGGCCCTGTACACCGCATCCCAGTCTTCGGGCAAGGGTTGCAGTCCAAGATCATCGATCCGGGCGAGCATCGTGCTGGCGGCGACGCGCAGGTCGATGACGGCAGGTTCGGACCGGGCGATTTGGGTGAAGGCGGCACGGGCGGCGCTGAATGCCTGTGCGCGGTAAGCGGCGAGCGCCTCGGCCCATGCGTCATGTTCGGCGCGAAAAGCCGGGGTTTGCGCGGTGGTTTCGTCCCCCGCGACGGCGTAGAGGGCGAGGGCCGATCCGCTGCGGCCCAACACCTCGACCATGTCGATCTCGATCAGTGCGAAACCGGGGCATTGTCGGGCGGTTTCCTCGCCGATGCAGATATCGAGACCGTAGATCTTGGTCAGCCCCTCGAAGCGGGAGGCGATGTTCACGGCGTCACCGACGCAGGTGTAATCCAGCCGGGTCTTCGCGCCGATCCGGCCCACGCTGCATGGCCCGGTATTGATGCCGACGCCAATCGTGGCGGGTGGAAAGCCGCGCGCTTCGTACTCGACATTTATCGCTTCCGCCGCCTTCACGAGACGCAGCGCCCCGCGCAACGCACCTCTGGCGTGGTTTTCATCTCGGCGCGGGGCGTTCCAGAACGCCATGATCGCATCGCCGATGAATTTGTCGATTGTGCCGCGTTCCTCAAGAATAGCCTCCGCCATCGGGGTGAGATAGCCGTTTAGCCACTCGATAAGGTCACTCGGTTCTAACGCGGCAGAAATCGTGGAGAAGTGCCTTACATCACAGAAAAGGATCGATAATTCGCGTTGCTCTCCACCCGGTTTCATATGGCGATTCGGGTCGCTGGCGATTTCGGCGATGACGTCGGGGGCCACGAAATGCTCGAATTGACGGCGGATTTCGCGCCGTTCGCGCCGTGCGCCGAGGTAGTCCACCGCCGCCGCCGATACCCATGCGCCAAGGGCGGCGAGCATCGGCACGGTCGGGCCAAGGATCACGTCGAAGCGGTCAAAGGCAAGAAAGCTGAGTGCAGGGATGGTGGCGAATACGGCGGCGGCCCCGATAGCGGCCCAGCCATAGGCGGCAAGCACGACGATGCCGACGATCAGCAATCCGACAGCCCACGCGGTCATCCGCTCCGCCCCCGATGCCCAATCAGGGCGGGTAAGCAGGGTTCCGTCGATGATCTGCTCCAATATCTCGGCATGGACCTCGACGCCGGGGACGCTGGCGCTCATGGGGGTGGCGACGATATCGCCCAAGCCGGGGGCGGTCGCGCCGATCAGGATGAAATGGCCGTCGATCCGCCAGCGCAGGAAAGGGTCGTCCACGTCGCCATCGAGGATCGTCGCCGCAGAGACGGTGCGTTCGGGGCGGATGCCGCTATAGCGTATCCAGACCGCACCATCGGCGGTGGTCTGCAAGACATGGGGGCCGACGCGGATGCCGGTCACGGTGCTTTCGATCCCACCAATCTCGCCCCCGCCATCGGAACCGCGCAGCAGGTAGCCGGATGCACCCTCGCCCACGCGCAGGACGTCGAGCGTCAGGGCGGGGACGAGCATGTCATCCACCTTCGAGACGAGGGGGACGCGGCGGATGATGCCCTCCTCACGGTCACGGGCGGTAAGGGTCACGGAGGCGACACCGGCGGCGGCGGCGGCCAATTCAGGGCGGTTGACGTCTGCGCCGTTGAAGGCGGGCAGCGCGAGGCGAGGGTCAGACCCCAGCGTCGAGGGCTGAACGGCGACGGCGGGGCGGCGGTCGTTATGCTCGCCGGTCAGGATTGCGCCGAGGACGATGGGGCGGCCCTGCAGCGCATCGGCGAAGATGCGGTCATGGGTGCGCCCATCGGCATAGGCGGCGGCGGGGGCGATGCCGAAGCGTTCGAGGCTGCGCGCGATTTCCTCTGGCGAGGTGCGGTCGGGTTCGGAGAAGACCATATCGAAACCCACCACCCGCGCGCCCATCGCCGTCAGGCGCTCCGTCAGGTCGGCAAGCACCGGACGGGGCCACGGCCACTGGCCATAGCGTTCGAGGGATAGGCGGTCGATGGCGACGATCCGCACCGGGGTCGCGGGGTCGTAGGGGCGGGGGGCAACGCGCTGGAAGGTGTCGAAGATTGCATTGTCTATGCGACGCACGAAGGGCGCGTTCTGCCATGTCAGCAACGATATCAGCATCGTCACGAGCAGGGCGGCGAGCGCGGCCCTGCGCCTTGCCCTGCTCGCGGATGTCACAGGGGTGGGCTTCCTCGGCGATCACCGCCGAAGATGCCGCTGGCACGCAGGGATGTGCCATCGACGGACTGGAAATCGATCTGCCCGGCGGTCGCCTCGACGGAATCGACATCGCTGTCCCCGAAGAATGATCCGGTAACGCCAACGTCGATATCCGGCCTGCCATTCGTCCCCTGCACACCAAACGCAGTGCCGAGATAATGCGGGTCGGAGGAGCCGCCCGGTTCGTTGCCCGCAACGGGTACGGTGAAATCGTATCCGGCCA
>CALJIU010000214.1 GCA_937974055.1 uncultured Neomegalonema sp.
GAATGTTTCACGTGAAACATTCTCTCAACAGGCCAAAAGCCCCGGTTTCCGGGGCTTTCGATGCCGAACTATCCGCCGTGCTACGATGTCGTACGGTTTCGAGTTCAGTCGGCAGAATTCTATACCGCTATCGGGGGCCACTTCGCGGGCATCAACTGCGCATTCGGGAGCCGTTTGCGTCGAAGAGGGGCGTGTCGGTGATGGTGGCCTTGCGGCGCTGTCCGAGGATTTCGATCTCGAAGACCCCCTGCCCCGTCTGCTCGGCCATATCCTTGGGGATGTACCCCATGGCGACGGATTTGCCCGCCGCATGGGCAAAGCCGCCGGAGGTGATCCAGCCGATGGCCGCCGCGTCGCCGTTATGGAAGACCGGCTCGTCACCGATGGCATCGGCGTCATCGGCATCGACGATAAAGGTCTTCAGCCGCAGCGTGCCCCCCGATGCCTTTGCCTGCTCGAACGCCGCGCGCCCGATGTAATCAGCGTCCTTCTTGGTTGAGCAAAAACGGTCGAGGCCACATTCAACAGGGGAATAGATGGGGCGGTATTCGCGGCCCCAGGTGCCGAACTTCTTCTCCAACCGCAGAGACAGGAAGGCGCGCAGGCCGACATTGCGGATTCCAAGCGCCGCGCCATGCTCATGCAGCAGATCGTAGACGCGGCGTTGGTATTCGGGCCGCATCCAGATTTCATAGCCCAGATCGCCCGTAAAGCTGACCCGGCCCACGATGCAGGGGATGCCGTCCAACTCCATCTCGCGGATATCCATGAAGCCGAATGCCTCGTTCGAGACGTCGATATCGGCGAGGCGGGCGAGCAGGTCGCGCGATTTCGGCCCGGCGATGGACAGGCCACATAGGCCAAGGCCAAGCGCCTCGACCTGAACCGAGCCGTCCTGCGGAAGATGCTGAAGGAACCAGCGCATATGGTAGGTTTCGGCATTGCCGGAGCCGAGGATCAGGAAGCGGCTGTCGCCCGCAGGGTCGCCGAGATTGGCGAGGCTGAAATCGCCGATCACCCCGCCATCCTCCTTGAGCATCGGGGCGAGCGTCATGCGGCCCGGTTCGGGGATACGGCAGGCGAGGATACCATCCAGCCACGCCGCCGCGCCCCGTCCCGTGACGATGTATTTCGCAAAGCCCGATGCCTCGACCAGCCCAACGCCCTCGCGCAAGGCCCGGCATTCGGCCCCGACATGGTCGAAATCGGCAGAGCGGCGGAAGCTGTGCTCGTCTTTGACGCCTTCGGGGGCGTACCAGAGCGGGGTTTCCAGCCCCCAGCCATCGCCCATCTGCGCCCCCGCCGCGACCAGCGTATCGTAGATCGGGGTGGTCTTATGCGGGCGGGCGGCCCAGAGTTCCTCGTTCGGGAACTTGATCTGAAAGCGGCGGCTGTAATTCTCGCGCACCTTCTTGTTGGTGTAGCGCATCGTGGCCCAATCGCCGTAGCGGGCGATATCCATGCCCCAGATATCGGCCCCCGGATCGCCGTGGATCATCCAATTGGCAAGGGACAGGCCGACGCCGCCCCCTTGGCTGAACCCCGCCATGATCGCCACCGCGCACCAATAGCCGGGCAATCCGCGCACAGGGCCGATCATCGGGTTGCCATCGGGGGCGAAGACGAAGGGACCGTTGATCGCCTGACGGATGCCCGCATCGGCGTATTGCGGGAAATGCTCGAAGATCTTCTCTAGCGACGGCATGATGCGGTCATAATCGGGGTCGAGCAATTCGGAGCCGAAATTCCACGGCGTTTCGCGCGGGGACCACGGCTTGCAGTTCTGCTCGTAGGTGCCGATAAGCACGCCGTCGCGCTCTTGCCGTGTGTAGAGTTCGGCGGAGAAATCAACGGCATGGCCCACCTCGCGCCCGGTACGCTCGTTGAATTCGGCAACGCCGGGCAGCGCCTCGGTCAGCAGGTAGTGGTGCTCCATGGCGAGGATCGGCAGCTCCAGCCCCGCCATGCGCCCCACCTCGCGCGCCCACAGGCCGCCCGCATTGACGACGTTCTCCGTGTGGATGTTGCCCTTGTTGGTGACGATGGTCCACGTACCGTCGCCGTTGGGTACGGTATCCTCGACCTTCGTTTGCTCATGGATGACCGCGCCCAGCTTCTTGGCGGATTTGGCATAGGCATGGACGACGCCGTAGGGATCGAGATGGCCGTCCAGCGGGTCATAAATCGCGCCGACGAATTTGGATTTGTCGAAGAAGGGGTTCACCTCCAGCGCTTCATCGAGGCTCATCTCGCGCAGGTCGAGGCCAAGATACTTGCCCCGCGCGAGGGACATGCGCAGCCACTCCATGCGCTGCTCGTCGGCGGCCAGCATAACACCGCCGGTTTGGTGGAGGCCGCAGGATTGGCCGGACAGCTCCTCGATCTCCTTATACAGCTCGATGGTGTATTTCTGTAGCTTCGCGACATTCGGATCGCCGTTGATCGTGTGAAAGCCCCCCGCCGCGTGCCATGATGACCCACAGGTCAGGACATCGCGCTCCAGCAGCATGATATCGCTCATGCCGCCCTTGGCGAGGTGATAGAGAACGGAAGCGCCGACGACACCCCCTCCGATGACGACGGCCTGCGCATTACTCTTCATCACATCCTCGCTTTAAGCGTTCCGTTCATAGCAGATATTCGATGAATCGAGTGAACCTCGCCACATGTTGTTGCCGCGCGTCTGAAAGCGACATGTTTTGGTGACGATGGCGCGATCTGAAGAATTGCAAAAAGCGAGTCGCGACAGCAGGGGGGTAACGGACGAAAAAGAGGCCCGAAATCTGAAAATGAACCTTGCAAAAGTTAATATTCGTTAACTTTTGATACAATCCTGCCACGGTTCCGACACAAACATGGGGTGCGTCACCTTGCCACACTTTGCCATGTTTGCTATAGGAATCAACGAGTCGTGATTGGTCCGACATGTTTTGAAATGTGACGCACGCGTAACCTACGTCCTTTTTTATTCCCGTGTTGAGGAACAATCTCGTACAACGCTTTCATCGCTTACAAATACCCAAATGCGGTTGCTAAAAAACTGCAAAAGTAGCTTGCAACATCATACCCTTACAGGCAGGAGTTCACACTGTGACTAAATTTCCTTTCGCGGCTGTCGTCGCTCTTTCGACTCTTTTCTCCGGTGCCGCCATCGCGCAGGACGTAACGATTGTGGATGCACAGGCTCTGTCCGCTCCAGTCTACGGTTCTGCCGATGTCGTCGTCGCAATTCCCATGCCCGGTGACACCACCGTTCAGACGGTCGATGCTGTTGAGTTCGTCGCCGCCGCTGCGCCTGCGGCCAATGGAAACCTCGACATGAGCGGCGCTGATGGCTCGCTTCGCGCCTGCTATGAAAACGGCGGGATCGCCAAGCAGCGTGAAGACTTCAGCTACTTCTGCAACTACGAGCAAGATGCACCTCAGCAGTCGGCATCTTCGGCATATTCGCTGTCCGCTGATGAAGACTCCTCGTATGTTGGAACGACGAACATCGTCGATGAAGCACTCATCGATTGCGTGAATCGTGGTGGGTCGCTGATCCAGTTGGCGGCAAACGAGCAGTTCGCCTGCGCAATGTAAGCCATCCGGGCGGTCCGCTGGACCTTGCCCACCGTGAGTGATATCGCTCTTCCGCGCTGATCGCGCGGGAGAGCTTTTTGTTTCAGCCACGACCAATTGCCCCTGACAATGCCTGCATCGGCCTGCTCGGTGGGTCGTTCAATCCAGCCCATGAAGGCCATGCGCATATATCGCGTATTGCGCTCAAGCGGCTCGGTCTGAACCGTGTCTGGTGGCTGCTGTCCCCCGGCAACCCCCTCAAACGCAACGCACCCGCCCCGCTCGAACGGCGCATGGATGCAGCCAATGCCGTGTTGAATGGGCATCCTCGCATCTTTCCGACAGGAATCGAGCGCAATCTCGGTACCGTTTACACCATCGATACCATCCATGCGCTTCAACGGCGGTATCCGCGTGTGCGGTTCGTATGGTTGATGGGGGCGGATAATCTCGTGCAGTTCGATCGATGGCACCGCTGGGCCGATATCATGCAATCCGTACCCGTCGCCGTCATGGCCCGCCCCGGCGAGCAGGTGCGGGCAGGCCTGTCAGTCGCCGCACGACGCTTCGCACAGGCCCGCCTGCCCGCCCGTGATGCCGCAACCCTGCCCTACCGAGACGCCCCGTGCTGGACCATGCTGACGCATCCCACATCCCCCCTCTCCTCGACCGCGATACGCGAGGGTGGAGCGTGGCAATGACGTCCAGACGCGCCTTTATCGCGGGTGGCATTGCCGCCGCATCCTGCCCAGCGGCCCTGTCCGCCGCCCCGCCATCCGGCGAGATGGGCTGGATACTCATGGATGCCGAAACCGGAGCCGTCATCGATTCCGAGGCCGCCGATGGCAGGTTCATCCCCGCGTCCACGACCAAATCCGTCACCGCGCTGCTGACCCTTTCGACGCTGCCCCCGACGACGCGCTTCCTCACCCGGATACACGCCACCGGCGTGCTGGAGGACGGCGTGCTTTACGGCGATCTGATCCTCGTCGGGGGCGGTGATCCGGCCCTCGATACCGGCGATCTGGCCCAGCTCGCCAAGGCCCTGCGGGTCAAGGGCGTGCGCCGCATAACGGGCGGCTTTCGGGTTACCGCCATCGACGGGCCGAACGAAGCCGTGCTGAATCCGCACCAGCCCCTCCAGGCCAATTACAACCCCGCCATCGGCAGCCTGTGCCTCAACTTCAACCGCGTGCTGCTGCGCTGGCGCAGGCGGAACGGCAAGACCAAGCTCACCACCCATGCCCATGCCGACAGCCATTCCGTCCCCGCCCGCTCCGTTCTGTTCCGCGCCTCACCCACCAATGACAGCCCGGTCCATGACATGATCGACGGGCGCGAACGCTGGACGATCCCCGCCCGCGATCTGCAAAGGGATGGCGAACGCTGGTTCCCCGTGCGCGACCCCATCGCCTATGCGGGCGAGGTTTTCCGCTCCCTCTGCGCCGAAACCGGCCTAACCCTGCCGCCGCCACAACGGTCGCGGATCATTCCGACAGACACCCCGCTGGCCATGCATCGCTCGGATGTCGTCTTCGCCCAGACGAAGAAGATGATGAAATTTTCCAACAACCTCACCGCCGAAGTGCTGGGAATCGCCGCCGCGCGACAGCTTTCGGGCGCGCCCTCCACCGTCGATGCCGCCGCCCGCGCCACCACGGATTGGGTGCGCAACGAGGCAAAGATCGAGGACGACCTGACCCTCGCCAACCATTCCGGCCTGTCCAGCGCATCGCGCATCACCCCCCGCCAAATGGCCGAGATCCTGCGCCTTGGCTACCGTCGGTTCGGCGGCGGCTATGTCAGTATTCATTCGCAAGGCAAACTGCGCCGGGTGCGCGGCCCCCTGCCCGCCTACACCTTCCGCGCCAAGACCGGCACCATGAACTACGTCCGCGCCCTCGCCGGGTTCTTGAAGGTCGAAGGCCGCCAAGCGATCTTCGTGATTTTCCACATGGATTCCGCCCGCCGCGCCGCCCTCGACGCCGCCTACACGCCCTATGACGAACGCCGCCCTCCCGGATCGGGCCTGTGGCTGCGCGGGGCGCTGAACCACGAAAACGCGCTACTGACCGGATGGGTGCGGCGAAAGCTGCGGTGATGGCGCGCCCCGCCCCCCGTGCTATATCGCCGTAAACCTCCACGAAAGGACCACGCGATGACCTGGACCGTCTACCTCTCCGGCGAAATCCACACCGACTGGCGCGAGCAGATCGAGAACGGCACGCGGGCGGCTGGCCTGCCGGTCGAATTCACCGCCCCCGTCACGATCCACGAAAACTCCGACGATTGCGGCGTCGCCATTCTGGGGGCCGAACCGAACAAGTTCTGGCATGACCACAAGGGCGCGAAACTCAACGCCATCCGCACCCGCACGCTGATGGAGCAGGCCGATATCGTCGTCGTGCGCTTTGGCGAAAAGTACAAGCAGTGGAACGCCGCCTTCGATGCGGGCATGGCCGCCGCGCTGGGCACGCCGCTGATCGTCCTGCACGGGCCAGACCACGCCCACGCGCTCAAGGAGGTGGACGCCGCCGCCCTAGCCGTGGCCGAGCACCCCGAACAGGTCGTCCAGATGCTCGCCTACGTCATCGACGGCGTGCTGCCAAAGGCGTAACGGCCTGCACAATTCTGTCGACTGAGATCGAAAGATATCGACACCGCCGACCCGGCCCGTTTCACGGCCCCAAAGCCCCGTTTTCCGGGGCTTTGGGGCCCGCCGCTCATTGTTTCACGTGAAACAATTGCGAGAGTCTCGATAGCCAAGACTCTCTCTAAGATTGAACGCCCAACGATATCAGCACCTTGCCAAAATCCCGCTATGCGCAAGTTTCGATCTGCGTCGGCATCCAACACAGATCACCCCCACACCTCACCCGCTGCGCCTTCAGATTTCCGCAAAAACCCCGATTCAACAACCGCTGATTGTTCGCGCGGTTCACGAAAAACGCCGCCCCGCATGAGCACGGAACGGCGCAAACCTAGCAGGAGAACCCACTCAGAACGTGTGCTTGAACACCAGCCCCAGCGTATACCCCGTCACCCCGTCCTGACCAAAATTGGTCGAGGCTTGCAGGTTGGCCGAGGTGGTGTGCGACAATTCCTTCACCACCGTTGCCGACAGCAATCCGTAGGAATCGTCCGGGCGCGGGGCCGTCTGCACGTTAAGCGGGGTGTTCCCGACCGCGAAGGGCACCTTCACATCATCATCGTTGAAATCATGCTCCCACGACGCGCGCAGGCCAAAGGTCCAACCGGGCAGCGACGGCGGACGGTAGAACCCGCCCAGTGCGACCGTCCCGCGATAGCCTTCGTATTCCAGATCACCCACCGTCGCCGCGAGGGAACCGGGCGCATCGCCCCGCGCTTCCTCCGAATAGCCATCGATATCGACCCGTTCATAGGCGAAACCGATACTTGGGTTGACGAAGAAGCCATTGCCGACCGGCAGGACCCCGCCGACATTCGTGCGCGCGATGAAATACGTGCCATCGGTATCGGCGTTATAGTTGTTGCGGCTTTCGACCTTGCCCGTCTCGAAATTGGTGGTCGTGAAGCTGCGGTCGATATCGTAGACGTCGATCAAACCACCACCAAGGAAACCGTTGGCATAGATACCGGGCATGATCTGCGCCACGCCAAAGATGCCGCCAACGTAAAGGCGGCTGTCAAACCCGCCGCGATTGCCCTCGAAATCGATCTGGCCGTGGTCGACGGTGCCGCCGATACCGACCATCACGTTCGGATGGACCATGACATCTGCGGCCAGCTTGACGACCTGCGTGGTCGCATCGAAACCGGGCACCACCTGTTGCGGGTCGCTTTCGTAAAAGCCGACCTCGCCCCCGCCATAGATCTCGACATTACCCACGGGCCGGCGGATGCGGTTGCCGGTGCCGTCATCGATGAAGAACGCACCGAGGTTCAGGCGCTGCTCTAGGCCCAACGACTGCTGACGCAGGCCAGAAATAATGGCGACCGGAATCGCCCCCGTCTGGCCAATCGCGACCAGCGCGGAATAGGCCATCTCGCCCAGCGTCAGGTTTGCTTGGTTTGTCAGGTGCCGGTCATCTGCGAAAATAAAAGTCCCCGGTCGCGTCGTCGCACCGTCGATACACTGCACGGCGGAAGCGGTGACGCATTGCGTGTTGTTGATGTCCAGATGATCGACATCCGAAAAGCCATAGCGTGTCGGGTCGGCCAGAACATCGTTGAGCACGGCCCCGGCATCCACGATCGTCGCCCGTCCGCCCAAACCGCCAACAAGAGTATTGTTATACGCAGTCGTCAAACCGGACAGAAGCGCCGCGCCATTCGCACCGGCCTCCCGGCCTGCGGGCGTGCCGGTGCCGATATCGGGAACCGTCACGACCACCAGATTGGTGGCCCCCGCCGCGATCAACCGCTCGACCTGCACGACGGCCTGCGCTGCGGCGGTACCCACCGCTTGCCCGGCATCCGCCGTCGCCTGCTGCACCGCAGCGTCAACCGCCGCTTGAATCTGCGCCGGTGTCTGACCGGCCTGCGTCGCCGCTATCGCCGCCGCTTGGCCCGCCGCCGCGACAGATTCAGCACTGGTCGACACATCGTTCGCGCCAACCCAATAGATCACCAGATCATTGCTGTCGAAGCTGGGATTTTGCGCCAACAGGCGGTCGACCTGCGCCGTCGAGGGCAGCTGAACGATACCCCCGGCAAGCTGGGCCGCATCGTCATTGGGCAGGGCAACCCGCGCGCCGCCCTGCGCGAAATTGGTGCCCCCCACCTCGACGTCATTGGCAAAACCGGCCAGCGGCGTGCCAGCCGTCGCCGGAACACCGGTGATGACGTTCGGTTCCAGACCAATGCCGAGGCGCGCCGCCACCACTTCCGCATAGGTCCGGCTGGAGCCATCGGCCCGGTTATTGGTGAACCGATAGGGAATGTCGAGCAGCGTCTGCCCTTGCTGCGCGCCCCCGACGCGGATCGCCTGCGAATAAGCCCCGCCATCGCTCAGGCTGTCCCCGACCACGAACAACCGGTCGATGCGAAATTCATCCGCCAGCACGGTCGTCGATACCGTCATGGCCAGCGCCGTACTCGCCATCAAAAGCTTGTTCCGAAATCCCATTCTGATCTCCCTTACCGCCTGTTTTTTCTGGCGGATTATTGTAACGCGCCCCCGTCTTCCCACGCCGGGGCGTTCAAGCGATGCCCCGCTTGTCGTTCCTTGTACAGACTGACCTAGGGGTCGCCGCTTGACAACCGCCGATTCAGCCCCGCGCGCATACAGAAATGTCACACTCCAGCAACCCCTTGCGCCGACATGCGGCACACGGCCATGCTATACGGTCATCCCCGCCCATGCGGAGATGACCAGTGCCTCTCGGCGTTGAGCGTCGCCCCCTTACGCCGCCGCTTGCTGCGGCTGGAACCGCCCGTAGAACGTCTCGCCCTTGGCCGCGATGTCTTTCAGCAGGTCCGGGGCCGCAAACCGCTCGCCGTATTTCGCCGTCAGCGCATCGCAGATCGCGACCACTTCCGCCGGTCCCGTCAGGTCGATCCACGACATCGGCCCCCCCGACCACGGCGCAAAGCCCCAGCCGAGGATCGCGCCGACATCGCCCTCGCGGATATCGACCAGCACGTCCTCTTC